>SYAR01000029.1 GCA_005787525.1 Rickettsiales bacterium | reverse complement strand
TCAGCCTTTTTACCATTGGCCTTAGAGCAATGTCCAATTTCTACTCTCAATCTATGGAGATACTCCTCAGACGAATATTTAGAATAAAAAAGTTAAAAGTTACGTGTTGATAAAATTTGTAGGGGTGTAAGCCCTTGAGGGAGGGGGTAAGAACAAAATCAATAAATTAAAAGGTACCTAGTACCTTTTTTTATTTCGAGCTCCGAAGTTTCTGCAATATATATTCCGAGCAAAAAAAGAAAACGGGCACGACGCTACTGATAACAATGATAACCAAAGGTTCAAAACTAGTATTATTAGTGAATTTTTTTAAGCCTATAAGATAAAAAATACTTATAAAAAACAAGGCGACGGCAAACATAAATTTTTCATCGAGATCAATAAAACCAAATTTTTTACGCTCATCAAATTTTTTATCTTTTTTCTGCAAAATTTCTAGATCATGGGCTTGAGAAAATTTACGCATATCAGCATAAATCATGCTCAATTCTTTGCGTTTTTCTTTTAATTTCATTACCGAATGGCGAAGGTGAATAAAAAAGAATGTCGTCAACACCACCCAAATTATTAAAAACAAAAACGCTAATTCATTTTCTTGAAATTTCGATTGTTCAAAACCCACCCAAAAAATGCCAAAATAACATACCAATAATTGCCAAGATTTATTTCTATTTATCTCGATTTGCTTGGCTGTGTAGGCGAAAATCGCGGTTAAAATTGAGGCTTTGCCTTGTTCTTGTTTTTCATTCATAATTATTTAAAAAAAATTAATTTACTAAATAATTATTGATTTAAGGCGTTAACAAAACAAGATTTTAGTAGAAAATATTAGTGTTTATAAAATTTAGTTTCATTCTCATCATCGTCATTATTTTTTTCACTTTAAATGAATAAGATTTTATCTTTATTTCCATCTAACAAATATTTTTCATCAATATAAATTTTGAAAATACCGGCATAAGTTTGTCACCTTAATTATTGACGCTTACCTACTTACATCACTATTTTTATAATAGTTTTAAGCATTACCACGAAGAAGGTTGGGGTCGACTCCAGCAGTGGAGGTAGCGGTGGGGGCTCTAGGAGCGGAGGTAGCGGTGGTGGCTCTAGGAGTGGAGGTATCGGAATTTGAATCAGATGAATTTCCTCCTCCATTCAAATCCCACACTCCTGCTCCTACTTCTTTTTCACTATTGGATTGTGATGAATTCACCACAGATTCATATGTTGGAGGATATGAAGATGAAGGAAGAGAATAATGTCCTGGCAATATAATAACAACATCTGTTTGCGTTGAATCACTCAAAGCATTATAATTAGTTATTGGCACTGGATTCATTAGCATATTTTTTTTCAAGGGGTTTAAATCCGATCCAAATATGATTTGGTTTGGCTCACCGCCATCTTTATTATCTTTAAAAATCAAATTATCCAGCAATACCGAAACCCTATTAAAAAATTGCAAAGCTGGATTTGTTTCAGCTTTTACATCTAAATCTGGAACTGATTTGAATAATTTTTCATCTTCCAACAACTTTTTACATTTTTCATATCTTTGCTTAAGTGATTTACTTAAAGTTTTTTGATGGTGATTTAATGTTTTTAAATCACCAAAAATAAATTTCGAAAGAAAATCAGGCGAATCAAATAAGAATTTATTATTTCCAGCAATTTCAATAAATTTCGATTCTATTCTAGATTTTTCTGTCTTTATAAGTTCTTTAAGCGTTTGTTTTTTTTCAGTATCAATTTTTCCAAAAAACTGATTTTGTTTTCCCTCATCAAGCTCCACAAAAACTTTGGCAATTTCTGGCGTAATTTGACCTGAATAATTATTAGCATCTAAAATTGCTCCCGTTATTTCTTTATAACCTTTGCATGCTTTCGCTAAACCTATTTCATATATTGCAAAAAGTTGAATTTGATCTTGATAGGTTTCTGAATCAATATTTCCAAATGCAACTTGCGATAATTCTTCTATTTTACCTTTAAATTTTTCTGGTTTCGATTCTTTCCATTTTAAAGCCTCTTTATTCGTAAATAAAAATGTATCTTTCCCAAAATCATCGCTCATCATTTTTAGAATAGCATCATGCGAATTAGAATCATTAAAAATTTTTCTATATTGATGACCAAGATTGAAATATTTTTTGCAAAATTTTTTAATATCATTTTCATCATGGGTAATTTGACCAATTCCTATTTGCGTTAAAAGTTTATTTATACTTGGATTGTCTGAATCTAAATGTTCTCGGTTCGCATCTATCCCTAATTGAATAATTTTGATTTTAAGCAAAGTAATTTTGGATACATCTTTTTTTTGATCAACTGTAATTATATGTGATAAATTTTCCCCTTGAAAAGATGGAAATTTTGAAAACATATTATATTCAGTATTTTCAGTTTTTGCTAATTCTCTCGGATCAAATTCCCACGATAAACTAAAATCGTTTTTTGCTCCTTGTGCTCCTTGTGCTTTTTTTACTTCTTTAACCACAATTTGATGTTCTTTATTTTTTTTAGAAAAAAAAGATGTTATTTCTTTTTCAATTTTCTCAAAACCTTTTTTCAAATCTATAATTGTTGATTTAAGATTTTCAATTTGTTTTTTCAATTCGTTGTTTTCTTCGGTTAGGGCTTTGGCTTGGGCTAGGGCTTGGGCTGCGACGGCTTGATCTCGTTGGACTTGGGCGGCGGCTAGATTTTTTTCTAGTTGTAGGAGTGTGTCGTCGGTTCGTTCTCTGGTTTTTTGACTTTGCTTTCTTTTATCTAGTTCAAGCCCTCCTGTCCAATCAAGGGAAATATCTTCTTTTTTTTGTTGGAGTTGGGTGTTTTGGTTGACTAGGGCGGCTCGTTCTCGTTCGGCGTCGGCTTGGGCGTTGGCGACTCCGACTCTTTTTTCGCCGGCTTGGGCCTCTTCTAGTTGTCGTCGGAGGCCTGCGACTTGTGCAGCGGCGGCTTGGGCCTCTTCTAGTTGTCGTCGGAGGGCTTGGGCTTCTTTTTGGGCATTGATTCGATCTTGCTGGTTTTCTTTAGTCAATGCATATTGTTTATGAAGTGCACTTTCAGCTAGTATTCGCTGTCCGTTTTCAGTCTTAAAGGCTTCATCTAAAGTCGCATAGCTTACTCTATAATCTCCTAATTCTATAGTAACTCTTTGTAGTTCTTTTTGTAATTCTAAAATACGTTGATTGTTTTCAACATAAACAACTTGTGGAAGTGTAATAGGAGCTGAAGTTGAATTAAGATATTGTGTCTCATGACCTGGAAGATTCAAAGGTTGCATAGCGCCTTGAACTGAGGCGTAAGCGTAAGCTTGAGGTTGAGCTTGAGCTGGAGCAGTCCAAACGATTGGAGTTGGAGCTTGAGCTGAAGCATTCCAAGCGGCTGGAGTTGGATAAGCCCAAGGAGCTGGAGGATAAGTTTGAGCTGGAGCAGGCCAAGCGGCTGGAGCTGGAGTAACCCAAGGAGCTGGAGGACCATAAACTGGAGCTGGAGCGTAAGTTGGAGCTTGATTTCTAGTTGAAATAATAGGGGTATAATCACTAAAAGTCACAGAAGATTGCTGGAGGAGATTCGTATAGCTTGGACCAATAATTGGTTCAGTTCTTACTTCCAAACCTTCAAGATCAAATGTCCAAGGCGATGACAAAGGATTATGATCAACAGTACGCTTTTGCATTTAATCCAAAAATTTAATTTGTTTGTAAAAAATTCTTACTCTATATTTTATCAAATATTAATTGAAAATTCCAAAAAAATCAACTGTTTATTGTTCTAAATTAATTAAATTTAATTTATTTAACAAAATAAAATTATTTAATGGTAAAAATGGTGGTGCCGTTGGATTTATCTTCAATCGCAACCCCTAATTCACTAAGCTTCAAACGAATTTCGTCAGCTTTAATAAAATTCTTTTCCGCCTTATATTTTTGACGCAAAGCAATTTGATTTTCAATAAAATTTATATCAATTTTGCCATTATTTTTTAATACAATATTTTCTTGATTAAAATTTTCAACAATTAAATCAGATTTGTTTAATTTATTTTTAATAAATTTCTTGTCAAAAATCCCTAAGAATTTTAAATTTTCAACAAATTCAATTAATTTTTGTGAGTCTTTGTTGTTTTTCAATGATTTTAATTGTAAATGCAAAAAAGCTAAAACTTTAGAGAAATTTAAATCATCGGCGAGAAAATCTAAAATTTCAGGCGACGGTTTATTTGATTGATTTTTTGGAATTTTATCAACATATTCTTCATCAAAAATTTCATGAAATTTTTCGAGAGTTTTTTGCGAATCTTGCAAAACTTTTTGATTAAAATCGAAAGGTTTACGATAATGGCTTGAAAGCAACATCAGCCTAATTGTAGAGCCATTAACTCCCGCCTTAATTAAATCATTAACGGTGATAAAATTCTTTAAAGATTTACTCATTTTTTCGCCATCAACGGTTAAAAAACCATTATGGATCCAATAGGATGCGTAATTAGAGCCACGATGCGCCGAGCAACTTTGGGCAATTTCATTTTCATGATGCGGAAATTGTAAATCTGCCCCGCCTCCGTGAATATCAAAATTTTCGCCGAGAAATTTGAAACTCATCGCCGAGCATTCAATATGCCAACCCGGACGCCCCTCGCCCCAAGGACTTTGAAAAACCGAAGAAATATCGTCATTTTGCGAAGCGGGTTTCCATAATACGAAATCCAAAGGATTTTTTTTGTAATCGGCGATTTCAACTCGTGCACCCGAAATTAATTCATCGATTTTGCGATTGGATAATTTGCCATAATTTTTACAAGAAGAAACATCGAATAAAACATGTCCGGCTTCAATGTAAGCGTTATTATTGTCGAGAAGTTTTTGAATAATTTGGATAATTTCAGGAATATTTTCGGTAACTTTTGGTTCAAATGTAGGCTTTAGAACATTGAGAGCATTGATATCGTCGTAAAAATATTGTAAAATTTTTTGCGTTAATTCTTGAATCGAAATATTTTGCTCTTTTGCCGATTGATTAATTTTATCATCAACATCGGTGATGTTGCGAACATAAATTACTTGATCGAAAATTTGTAAAAAAAAACGATAAAATAAATCGTAAACCACGATTGAACGAGCATTACCAAGGTGCGGACGATCATAAACCGTTGGACCGCAAACATACATTTTTAAAATATTTTTTTCCAAAGTTTTTAATTCTTGAAGTTTATTACTTAAACTATCAAAAATTTTTATAGATTTTTTGGGTTCAAAACTCATTTAATTGGGATAAAGTTCTTTAATAATTCGGTTGCGTAAGTAATTTTTATTTTTAACGCCGGTATATTTAGCGATGACCTCGCCATTCTTACTAATCAAGACGGTAAAAGGAATATGTCCCGAATATTTTATATTTTTCTTAAGCAAAAATTCAATAAAACCATCTTTAAAAATTAAATAGCGCGGTTGAAAATAAACATCGCCAAATTTACTCAAATAATCATTTAGTTTTTGCGGTTCGAGATTGCGATCAATCGCTAATGCCATCACTTTCAAATCGGTATTTTGAAATTCTCGCGAAATTTCATTAAAAACTTGAAAATTTTTGGTACAAACTCCGCACCAAGTGGTATAAATATAAAGCAAAACTGGTTTATCATCAAAGCTCTCAAACTCAACGGCGACTTGAGCGGTCGTCATGCCAACCGGTTCTTTTTCATTGAATTTTATATTTGCCGATTGCGGAATTTTGACATCGTAATTGGCAATATTTTCCACGAAATATTTCCATAAAACTAAACCCGCTAAAAGACCGATTATAATTGATAAGAACAACATTTTTTTTGAATCTTTTTTGTTATTTTGGCGATAGTGGTTTATATCGATAATTTTATTCATTTTAATTTTTTTTAAATATTCAATTCAACTATTCAAAATATTACTACAATTTTAAAAAGAAATTTTTATAATTTTTTAAGCTATTTCTTTTGTTCATGCAAGTTTTTTTTACAAAATGATTATAAAAATTAAAAATCTAGAAATTGATTGTAATATTGGAATTTATGAATGGGAAAAAACATTCAATCGTCGATTAATTATCAATGTTGAAATTCATACTTTAAATGAAAAATCATGCGTTAGTGATGACATTAAAGACACTCTCGATTATGACATTATTTATAAAAATATTAAACAAATTATCGCGACAAAAAAATATGAATTGATTGAATCTTTAGCGCATGATATTTTAGAAATGATATGCTCGCAAGACTTGATTTCATTTGCTCGAGTCGAGATTGATAAAACAAAACTTTACGAAGATATTTATTCTTGTGCCATAATTCTTGAGAAAAAATTAAATTAAATTTAACGATGAAAGAAGTTGATATTCATGCCATTTTAAAAAATTTTAACAATCATTTTCGTTTGCAAAAAATATTAACATTTTTTTGTTATTTTTTAATTTTTTTATCATTAAGTTTTTATTTTTCTAATTTTTTTAAAAAGAAGCAAACCGTTCGAATCGTTAGTCAATTAAACGATAAACAAAAAACTTTTAACGTCGAAAAAATCATGATTAATCCAAAAATTACCATTAAACATGATGATGGCAAGCTATACAATATCAACGCTAAAAAGGCTTCTCATTCCAATGATAATCAAGTTATTTTATATGAAGTTTTTGCCAATTCGGAAATTGGCAAAATTAGTGCCGGCGAATTAAAAATCGAAGATGAAGGCAATCATTTAATTTTTAGTAAAAATCCCGTTTTAATTCTTAATAAATAAATTTATGAATAAATTTGGCAATATTTTTAGCTTCACAACTTTTGGAGAAAGTCATGGCGAAGCAATTGGCTGTGTCGTTGATGGCTGTCCATCTTTAATTGATTTGCATGAAAGTGATATTCAAAAATATCTCGATAAACGCAAACCGGGGCAATCAAAATTTACCACTCAACGTCAAGAAAGCGATGAAGTAAAAATTTTATCCGGAGTGTTTGAAGGCAAGACCACAGGGACTCCAATCGCTTTATTAATTCACAATCAAGATCAAAAATCGCAAGATTATGGCGACATCAAAGATAAATTTCGCCCATCTCACGCCGATTATACTTATTTCAAAAAATATGGCATTCGCGATTATCGCGGTGGAGGTCGTTCTTCGGCACGCGAAACCGCAATGCGTGTAGGTGCGGGGGCAATTGCTCGTAAAGTTATCGAGAAAAATAACATCGAAATTTTTGGTTATATTTCGCAAATTGGCGAGAAAAAAATCGATCAAAATTCAATTGATTTTAATGAAATTAATAACAATGAATTATTTTGTCCCGACAAAAAAGCGCTTGGCGAATTTAGCGATTATTTACTCGATATTCGCAAAAAAGGCGACTCAGTTGGAGCCATAATTGAAATCGTGGCGCGCAATGTGCCAGTTGGCTTGGGAGAGCCGATTTATGACAAACTCGATGCGCGTCTCGCCAGCGCCATGATGTCAATCAACGCTGTCAAAGGTGTCGAAATTGGTTTTGGCATGTCGAGTGCAGGGCTTAGAGGTTCCCAAGTCGCCGATGAAATGTTCAACGAAAATGGCAAAATTAATTTCTCTTCCAACAATTCGGGCGGAGTAATTGGCGGGATTTCTTCGGGTCAAGATTTAGTTGTGCGCTTTGCAGTGAAGCCGACCAGCTCGATTTTAATTCCACGCAAAACTATCGATATTAATGGCAATAATTGCGAAATTATCACCAAAGGTCGCCATGATCCTTGCGTTGGTATTCGCGCAGTTCCAGTGGGAGAAGCCATGATGGCATTGGTTTTAGCAGATTTCATTTTAATTAATCAAGCCAGAAAAATATCATAAATTAAATTTAAAATAACGCATTGATTAAATTGATTTAGGTAATTTTAAAAATTTATTTGAGTTTGAGAAAAATATTTTTAAGCTCGAGAGAAATTTTATTAAATAAATAAATTTATGAAAAAATATTTCGCTGTTTTAACTTTAATTTTTTGCATTTTATCGAAGGTTTCAATCGCTCAAGATTCAACAGCAACAACAATTTCCAATAATCAAAAAAATTCTCGCTTTGAAGAAAAACTTCGTCAAAATAAAGAAAAAAGACAAAAAAGATTAGATGAAATTCAGCAAAGATCGCAAAAAAGACGCGAAGAAGCTAAAGAAAAAATGGAAGAGAAAAGAAGCAATAGACAAGAAGAAAGAAGAGTTGAGAGAAAAGAAAGAAGAGAAGAAAGAAGAGTTGATCAAAGAGTAAATGAAGATCAAAGAGAAAGTTCGAGAATGGAAAATCGCGTTGCAAAAATGCCCGAAATAAATCAAAATCAAACTGAAACTAGACCGTCGCAACCTAGAGAAATCGGTAACGGCAATCGAAGATAACTTTATTTTAACAATGAAATTACCAATTTTTTTTAACATTTTTTTATTAATTTCATTATCAATAAAAACCGCTTGGGCACAAGAAATTTCTTCATCAAATTCAAAAAATTATGAAGCACAAACTGTAAAAAAAGATAATGAAATTGAAATCCGTTTAATTCCTAAAAATCCACCACCAAAAGTTGAAAAAACTCCAACAAAAATTCAAGATTCAGTTGATGAAGAAGACGATTCTGCCTTAGAAAATGAAGCAACCAAAGATTCGGAAATGGTTTATGAAAAAAGCGTTGAAGATAATAAGCCCGCCCTGCAGGAAGCCGATAATTCTCAAACAAAAAATGCTAATTCGGCCCGAGAAGAGTCATTAAAATTATGGCGTGAAGAGCAAAGAAAATTACGTGAAGAGCGGATTGAAGCACGCAAGGAAGAGGCGCGAAGAAAATATCAAGCACAAAGAGAAAGAAGCGTTATCAAAGAAGTGGAAAATTTAAATCAAAAATTAAAAGTGGATAAATCTTCAAAAAATATTATGCCAAATTATTATGGCGGATCAACGGCGCCAACTACTTCACAAAATCAAAATTCGGGTATAATTGCAAATGACGCCCAGATTGCGAATTCGCAAAACTCAAATTCAAACACCGCATCAACTTCAAGCAATGGCAACATAAATCCAAGCACGCCACCCGCTAATATTCCAACTCAAAATAGTAGATAAAAATAAATAAAAAAGTTGATATCATTAATTAATTCTTCAAAATATTACATAAAAAATATCAAAAATTATGAATGAATCTTTAGAAAAATATAAATTACTAGAACTTAAAAATATTAATTTATCCATCGATGGCAATAAAATTTTAGAAAATATTTCTTTGTCTTTGGAAAAGGGTAAAATTAAAACTTTAATCGGAATTAATGGTGGTGGAAAAACCACTCTAGCCCGCATTATTATTGGTGCCATAAAGGCTTCGAATGGTGAAATTATTAAACAAAAAAATATTAAAATTGGGCATATGCCACAAAAAATTCAAGTCGATAAAACCATTCCGATGACCGTAATTGATTTTATAAAATTAGTAAATGATAAAAACTTAGATAACAATTTGCAATCTTGGTGTCATAGATTAAAAATCGATAATATTTTGAATAAACAAATTCACGAAATCTCGGGCGGGCAGTTGCAAAAAATATTATTTTTACAAGCGATTTGCGGAAATAATGATCTGTTAATTTTAGATGAACCTACTCAATTTATGGATATTTCGGCGGTAAATGAATTTTATAAAATACTCGAAGAGATAAGAGCGACAAGCAATTGCGGTATATTATTAATTTCGCATGATTTGCATTTGGTGATGCAAAAAACCGACATGGTTTATTGTTTAAATCGCCATCTTTGTTGCCAAGGCAAACCCGAAGATATTAACAAACATCCCGAATATTTGGCGCTTCTCGATAATTCATTAGGGTTTAAAAATGGCTCGGAGATTGCTTTTTACTCGCATCACCACGATCATATTCACAAAATTTAACAAAAAAAATAATTTTATTTTATGTCAAAAAATGAAGATAAAACTACAAATAAAAAAATGAGAATTGAAAATCTTCTTAATCCACTAAATTCACCATCTAACCCTCAAAATATTGGCGTTGAACTGGATCAAGCTTTAGAAAAAATTCAAGAAATTCCTTTTGATAAAGCGTTTTTAGATGAGTTTTTAGAATCAGTTTCAAATACCCCAACCGCATCCCCAACCGCAAATCCAACTTCTTCACCAAAAAATTTTTTAAATTCACCTCTTAATTTAAGCAATTCTTCTTTAAGTTCGACCTCGAATTTTTCGCGCTCCCCTTTATCGCGAAATTCTAGCAATGCTTCAAATTTAAGTTTTAATTCCAGATCGCAATCTTAATTAAATTTGTGGCGTAATTATTAAAAAATAGTCGCTTAATTTATATTTTTATCCCCCATTTTTTCGATAAAT
>SYAR01000028.1 GCA_005787525.1 Rickettsiales bacterium | reverse complement strand
TGCTATAATTCAATTGTTAAAATAATTATTGTTATTTATCAATGTTTATTTCCCAAAAATATCTTCGGCGAGTTTTTTTAAAGTCGCCTCGAGCTCTTTATTTTCAATATTTTGCAAAGTTGAATTAACCATTTTTTCAGTGTCTTGATCGGTGATTTTTTTGTCGGGGGAGGTGCTTTCGATGCTTCTTGGCTCTTGCTTGATGATAATTTTAACGATCGATTTAAAGCCATATAAAGTGGCGATTCTTTCGATAATTATGTCAGAATTATTTTCTAAAAAAAAGCCGACGGAGCTGTTATAGACTGCTATCGTAAGCTTAGCTCCGCTTTTATTTTTTTCAAAATTTACCATTTTTGGGGCACAAAATTTGGCATATTTTGGACCAACAATTTGCAACCAATTTTTAACTAAATTATTAATTAAAATAAATTCTTTTTTCGAACCTTGAAAAATTGGTCGCAATAAATGCGACATCTTGTCTTCAATGGTTTGTAAGCCAAAAGATCTTTTTTTAAAATTAGAATTTTGTGATTTCACGGCGAAAAAAAATGCTTTTTGATAAATAATTTTAATAAAATATAATGGTAAAGAAATATAAAAATTAATCTAGTTTTTTATGAAAATTTATTGCGGTGAAAAATTTCCTTTAACGCGTTTACGTCGAAATCGTAATAGCGAAGCAATGCGGGATTTACTTGCCCAGACGGCACTTTGCCCAAGTAATTTAATTTTACCAATTTTTGTAATTGAAGGTAAAAATATTAAAGAAAAAATTAATAATTTGCCCGATGTTTTTCGTTTATCAATTGATTTAGCGGTGGAATTATCAAAAGAAGCGTGGTCGCTTGGAATCAAGGCTATCATGCTTTTTCCGGTGGTTGATCAGAAATTAAAAACTGCCAATGGAGAAGAATCTTGCAACAAAAATAACTTAATTTGTCGAGCGATCGCCGAAATAAAAAACGCCGTTCCGCAAATTTTAATCATCGCCGATGTGGCTCTCGACCCTTATACTTCGCATGGTCATGATGGTTTGATCGATGATAAAGAATATGTTAAAAATGATGCCACGATTGAAATTTTATGCAAACAAGCGCTGGTTCAATCTCAAGCTGGTTGCGATATTATTGCGCCTTCCGACATGATGGATGGTAGAATTAAAAAAATTCGTCAAGCCTTAGACGCTGAAAGCTTAGATAATGTAAGCTTGATGGCTTATTCGGCGAAATATGCTTCAAATTTTTATGGCCCATTTCGTGAAGCGGTAGGCTCCAATAATAATTTAAAAAAGTCCGACAAAAAAAATTATCAAATGGATTTTCATAATAGCGATGAGGCTTTGCGGGAAATTGCCTTGGATATCAAAGAAGGAGCGGATAGCATCATTATTAAGCCGGCGATGTGTTATCTCGATATTATAAAATCGGCTTCGCAAAATTTTTCATTACCAATTTTTGCGTATCAAGTAAGTGGTGAATATGCGATGTTAAAATTTTTAGCACAAAATAGCGGAACTAATTTTGTTGATTTATGTTATGAAAGTTTGATTGCGATTAAAAGGGCAGGGGCTTATGGCATAATTTCTTACGGTGCAATCGAGATTGCCAAATACCGCGTCGACTAATTAAATTTGCTAAAGCAAATTTAGTAAAATATCGAATCGCTACACGTCGAGTAAATCGCCGTATCCGCGATGAGATTTGGGGGTTTTCCTTGTTGATAAACGCTTCATCTTTTTCTTCAAAAAAGATTCGCGACTGGGATTGCGTCGCCTTCGTCTCCTAATCCCGTTTCTCGCTAAAAATAGCCGTTAGGCTATTTTTTTACGCAATTAACCTATTGCAAATTTAGGCTATTTTTTATTATCAAAAAAATCTTCCGCATCAATAACGCCGTGATATTTTAAAATGTGATATTCCTTGATATTGCGATCGTCGGAGTAATCTTTAGTTTCATCTTTTAATTTAATTTCAATATCAACATTATAAACAAAATTAAAGGGATTTTCCTCTTGTTTGGTTATCGCATATTTTGCCTTTTCGCTAGCGAATGACAAGACTTTGGGCTTATTTGAGATTTCAGAAATTACTCCCATATTTCCGACATTTGATTGAGAAAGATTGCTATTTCTTGCTTGATAAAGAGCTAATTCGACATTTTCTTTAATGGTGCCATCTCCTATTTCTTGTAATTTTTTTATTTCTTTATCAGCTTGATTTTGTGCGGCCGAAGCGTCTTTATAGCCATAGGTTTTGCTAATGATTTGTTTGCCAAAATTAATATTAAAATTAATTTTGTTATCACGACAACTTGCGGTAATTCCCAAAATATTTTTAAAATTTTTTAAATCAAAAATGCTATATTTGTATGGCTTGTCTTTTTTTTCTCCAGTTAAAAAATCTATAGTATTGCAAACATAATGCGTAAATTCAAAAAGAGTAGGCGTTATAGATGGTAGTAAGGGCGCAGCTTTTTCTATCAAATCCATGACAACACTGCCATGTGATATTTTTTTGATCAATAATTTTTGATCTTGCCTATTTTTTTTGCTATTTTTGGCATTAAGAAAACTATAATATTGATTATTTAGCGCCGACATCGCGTTGGCGAATTCAAATAATTCAATTTCTTCTTTGTTTTCAATGGTAATCGTAAGTTTAAGATCTTCTTGCATGATGTAAAATTTTAATTTTGGTGATTTAAATATTAATTTCTTTTGATTAAAAATATCGTTCAAAAAATTATTTTCAAGTTAAAAAATTTTAAAAATCAATCGCAAAAATTAACTTTTTTAACGAAAAAATTTGGATAATTTTTGATAAAAAAATCATAAGTTTTTTGTAAATTTTTTTCATTGTCAAAAATTCCAAAACATGAGCTTCCGCTTCCCGACATTTTTGCACAAATTGGAGAAAATTTTCGTAAATTTTGTAAGATTTCTGCAATGGCTGGAGCTTTTGAAATCGATGGTTCTTCGAGATCATTATTAAAATTTTGTAAAATTTCTTGTAAGGATTTATCTAAAAAAATTCTTTCCGCAAATTTTGGTGAAAATTGTTGATTTTTTTGAGCAAAATCTTGAAAAATTTCTTTGGTTGAAAGATGAATTTTTGGATTAATTAAAAGTATTTTTAATTTTTTAAATTCATTTTTAAAATGTGAAATTTCTGTTAAAAATTCTCCGCGTCCACCCATCAAACAAACTTCATTTTCAAAGAAAAATGCGATATCCGATCCAAAATTTAAAGAAATTTTTTGCATTTCAATTTTTGATAATTTTAAAGCAAAAATTTCGTTCAAAATTTTGATAAAATATGCACCATTTGATGATCCTCCGCCGAGTCCAGCTCCGACGGGAATGTTTTTTTGTAATGTGATTTTTAAATGGGGGTTAATGTTAAAATTTTTTACAAAATAATCGAGAATTTTGGTAAAAAGATTATTATGAATTTCGATAAATTCAGCAAATTCGCCATTGATTTCGAGAGAAAATTTTGTAGATTTTTCCACCGCTAATTCGTCAAATAAATCGATTTTTGTGATTAGAGATTGTAGTTCGTGAAAGCCGTCTGGTCTTTTATTGATGATATTGAGAAATAAATTAATTTTTGCAGGACATTTTATTTTAGAGCTCATCGAAAATTAAAATTTATTTTACACTCAAAGCCACCGCAAAATTATTTTCACCTCTTTTTAAAAATAAAAAAACTTTCTTATTTTTTTGATAAGAATCTTTAACTAATTCACGAAAATAATCAACAGAATTAACGGTATTTTGATTTGCCGATAGGACAATATCACCCACCATTAAACCTTTATCATAGGCTTCTGATTTACTAGCAACTTCGCCAATTGTAAGACCCAAATCAATATTTGGATTTTTGCCTTCATTTAATGTTAAACCAAGAATTTGTAAAGTTTTTTGAGTTGATTTTTTTTCAGAAAATTTTGGATCATTTTTTTTATAATCAGCTTTAGTTTCATCTTCACGAGCTTTTTCAATTTGAAGATTAATTGCCTTAACTTTGCCATGTCTCCACACTAATATTTTAACATTTTTGCCAGCATTGGTGCGCGAAACAATTTTTGGGAGCGATTTCATATCTTCGATATCTTGCTCATCAAAACGAATGATTACGTCAGTTGGAAGTATTCCTGCTTTATCGGCTGGCCCATTAACAACCACATCACTTACAAAAGCTCCACGAACTTTTTCTAAACGTAGTGAATCTGCCAGTTCGGGTGTTAAATCTTGCACCGAAACGCCAATCCAGCCACGCGAAACTTCACCTTGATCGCGCAATTGAGAAATTATTTGAATCGCGTTAGAAGAAGGAGTGGCGAATCCTATCCCAACGCTTCCGCCCGAAGGTGAATAAATTACTGAACTAATGCCGATAACTTCGCCACTTGAATTAAATAATGGCCCCCCCGAATTGCCCTTGTTAATTGCAGCGTCAGTTTGAAGATATTCATCCGATTGACCATTTTTAATGTCGCGTCCACGAGCTGAAATTATGCCAATTGAAACTGAACCGCCGAGTCCATAAGGGTTGCCAATTACAATCGCCCAATCGCCAATTCGTGCTTTGTTAGAATCACCAAATTTAGCAAATTTTAATTCTCTATTAACATTGATTTTAAGCAAAGCTAGATCGGTTTTTTTATCGATACCAATCATTTTTGCTTTATATTTTGTACCGTCGTAAAGATTAACGTTTATATCGCTTGAATCTTCGATTACATGACCATTGGTGACAATATAACCGTCGCTTGAAACTATGAAACCAGAGCCGATTGAAGTTATTTTTCTTCTTGATTCAAAATCACGATTCACAGGCGATTCATTATTTTTCTTTAAATCTTCAATGATTTGTAATTTATCTTCGTCAATAGTATTACGATTATTGTATAAATCTTGTGAAGTTGCAATATTTACGACGGTTGGAAGTAATTCATCTATAGTATCTGCGAAACTTGGAATAAGTTGAATTTTACTAGGAATATTTTGGTAGTTTTTTTCTTTGTAATTGTTGAATTTTTTGGTTTGAGCGAATGATAATGACGGATAAATAATTGCTAAAAATATTGCTAATATTAAAGAATAGCTAAAGAATATTTTTTTCATGAATTATTAATTTTTGGAGTTGTTAAAATATTTGAAAAAGTCGCTATCTGGTGAGATTATCATTTTAGTTTTATCATTGCTAAAGGCGGTTTTATAGGCACTCATTGAACGATAAAAATCAGCGAATTCTGGATCGCGCCCAAAGGAATTTGCGTAAATTTTATTGGATTCACTTTCACCATTTCCACGCATAATGTCGGAATTTTTTTTAGCTTCTGCAATAATTATAGTTTTTTGTTTATTGGCTTCGGCACGAATTTTATCAGCTTCTTCAGCTCCTTTAGCACGAATTTCGCGAGCTTCTTTTTCACGTTCGGTTTGCATTCTAGCATAAATAGCGTCGGAGTTTTCTTTAGGTAAATCGGCTCTCATTATACGAACATCAATGATTTTTATGCCAAAAATTTCTGAAGATGAGCCAACCGCATCTTTAATTTTTTTCATAATATTGCCACGATTTTCGGTGAGCAATTCATTGAGCGTAACTTCACCAATTACTTGACGCAAACTTGAATCAAGGATTCCTGAAAGCTTGCCAGAAAGGCCGTAAGAGTTTCCGACCGTTGTATAAAATTTTAAAGGATCGATGATTTGGAATTTGGTAAAGGCGTTAATAATTAAACGTTTTTGATCGGAAGCGATAACTTCTTGTTCGGGAAGAGCAAGATCAATAATTCTTTTTTCAAAGAAAATAGCATTTTGAATGAATGGCATTTTGAATTTAATTCCTGGAGTGTCGATAGCACGAATTGGTTCACCAAATTGCAGAATTAAAACTTGTTGACGTTGGTCAACGGTAAAAAATGAACTTTGGAAAATTATTAAGGCCAAAGTGGTGATTATCAAATTTTTTTTTGTAGATTTATTCATATTTTAATTGCTATTTGCTGGTTTAACAGTTTTGTTAAGTTCATTTAATGGAAAATAGGGCATTACACCTGATTTGCCGGCACTTTTATCGATATAAATTTTATCAGCGTCGCCGTAAATTTTTTCCATAGTTTCGAGATAAATTCGACGTTTCGTAACTTGTTTAGCTTTAGAATATTCATTATAAACCGCTAAAAAGCGCGAGGCTTCACCTTGAGCATTGGCAACAACTTGCTTGGCATAAGCTTCAGCCTCTTCTTTCATTTGCGAAGCCGTTCCTCGAGCTCTTGGGATTATGTCATTAGCGAAAGCTTGTGATTCATTAATCTCTTTTTCTTTATCGGCTTTTGCGGTTTGAACGTCGCGAAAGGCTGCAATAACTTGTTCAGGCGGATCGACGCGTCGCAATTGCACTAAAACCACTCTAATTCCAGATTTGTATGAATCTAAAACATCTTGAAGTAAGATTTTAACATCTTGTTCGATTTGCATTTTACCATCGGATAAAGCTTGTGCTATTGGAGTGCGAGCGATAATTTCACGCATCGCGCTTTCTGCGGATTTACGAATTGATTGATTAGGTTCGGCAATATTGAAAACATAATCTTTGATATCAGAAATTTGCCATTGCACTTGAAATTGAATATCGACAATATTTTCGTCGCCCGTCAGCATCAAGCTTTCGGCGTTAAAATTACGCTCATCGCTATTGCGAGTTTTTTTGTTGGAAGAAAAGCCAAATTCTTCAGTGTTAACATTAGTTACACTTTTTTTGATTACTTGACCGAAAGGGAATGGAAGATGATAATTCAAGCCCGGTCCAGCGATTTTATAAAATTTTCCGAAATAAAGAGTTGCGGCATTTTCATCGGGTTCAACTTTGTAAAAACCGAAAGTTAAATAAAGCAAAACTATACCTAAAAATACGAGTCCAATACTAGATTTTGTTGGGTTTTCTTGATTTTTTGCACCATTGGTAAAATCATTAATTTTTTGATTAATGATTTTAATAAATTTAGTGAAAATATCTTCGTAATCAGGTTT
>SYAR01000027.1 GCA_005787525.1 Rickettsiales bacterium | reverse complement strand
TAACCGAACAACAAATCGATTTTAATAAAAAATTCGAGAAGCAAATCATGCCAGTTTTATTTGAAAAAGAAGCGCCAAAATCACGCAAAAATTCTACCAAAAATTCCGTTGATTCTAATAAAATTCAATTATGGGGCAAAAGCCCTTGGCTCCAGTCAGTTGTAGTTGAGGTCGATAGTCAAGAAATCGCCAATAATTTCTTTAACAAAATTTCAAATGTTGAAATTATCAAGGCTCGACCAAGTAGTCTATTTGGCGAAATAATATAAAAATATTGTAATTTTTATTTAATAAATGTTAATTTTGATAATTAATTTTAAGCTATAATAATTTTATTTTGAAAATAGGATCTACTCTGCCACAAGAATATCCCAACGAAAAAGATGCTAATTTTGCCTTATTTCATTTTGTATCAAGTGTTGATGCGATTGAAAAACTTGTTACCGAAGGAATAAATAAAGCTTCAGCTGATGAGATTGAGAGATATAAAAATAAAGCAGAACAATCCGCAAAGGAGGCAAAGGTTAAATTTTTACTAAGCCAAGAATGGACTAGTTTTGGTTCAGATTTATCTCCGCCAAAAGCTCTTTGT
This sequence comes from Rickettsiales bacterium, assembly GCA_005787525.1. GTDB lineage: Bacteria > Pseudomonadota > Alphaproteobacteria > Rickettsiales > UBA1997 > CAILUF01. The sequence goes on along the minus strand of SYAR01000027.1, from coordinate 11,411 downwards.
TGTAGTTTAGCGATTTCATCCTCGGCTCAAGAAGATCAATTAAAAATTAAATTTTATGATAATCATTTTGTTCACTTTAAAGGAGTTGGAGTTGCAATAGAGGATCCAAAGAAAGTTCTCGTTCCTCATGCCGATTATTATGCTTATGGAAGCAAAGGTATTTTGCCGTTACAACTTACAAAAGAAACCCTTTCGGGTTTGAGTGAACATTATATTATTAAACCGAATGATTTAAGAAAACTAGATAAGGGATTAAAGAAGCCCGTTAGAATGGGTTTTATGGGAAGAATACACTTAGGGGTTCATTCAGTCACTAATTACGCCTCATGGAGCAGAGAAGACAAAGGGAAATTGGAAAACCGCGGTGGAGAAGGGGGTTTTATGAATTTTGCTCGCAATTTTTATCGCACTTCTTTATGTGGGAGATCCAAATATGATGATACTAAATTTGGTAGAAAATCAAAATATTATTCACCTAATCCATCAACTAAAAAAAGACCAGAAGCGAATTACACAGAATTATTGGTTTATCAAAAAAAAGAAGAAAATAATCCAGTTAATGGAGTAGTTTTGAACATGGATGTATTGAGGTTTGGAAATGGTGATGTTGAAAAACTAAAAGCTTTATTTACAAAAAATCAAAATTTAGCACTTTATATTTATGACACCAAACTTGAAAAAGATTGTATTCGTAAAATTATAGATACAAAAGAAATTCTGAGTTATTTAGAAAATATTAAGAATAAAATGGAAAGGGGAGGCGCTGGTTTTATTTATATTTTTCAGTCAGAAGAAAGTAGAATTGAGATTGAGAATCTTAATTCTAGTCTTAAACCCTTAGATAATAAAATTTTAGCAACAGAGGATCTAGCTCCCGCTCCAGCTCCAGCTCCCGTTCCAGCTCCTGTTCCCGTTATAGCTCCAGCTCACACTTTATCTCCTAAAGAAAAAATAACTGAAAAATTTATTGGTTTTTATAATTCATTGGATAATAAAGAGAAAGTTATTAAATTTTTAAAATTTTTATGGGGAGGTGGATCCGATAATAATGATTATGATGTTTTAAAAAATGGGTTAGCTAATGAATTAAAAGAAATATATACTGGCGATGATTCTCAAAAAAATATAAAAGCACTGAAATTAATAAATGAAGTTAATCGTGAGCGTGCAATTGCCAAATTAATGGAACTAAATCAGGCGGAATCAGATGTGGCAAAAAAAAAAGAAACAGAAAATTTTATCGCCACCTATCGCCAAATTTATAGTCAACATAAATTGGATATTTTTCTAGAGCAAGATGAGTTCGATCTTGGTAAACAAGAAATGCTATTCTTTGTTGCGACCAAAAATAAATCAAATAGGTTAAGCAAAATTGATGAATTGCAAAAGCTTTTTAAAGATGATGGACATCAAGTTAAAGATATTGAAATTTTGTCTTTTCTTAATTCTTTGCAACCTGATAGTGATTCTCCAATAGCAGTTCAAACACAAAGTTTACAAAAAATTTGGATGGAGCATGAAAGTTCTTTGGTTTCTCTAGGATATAAAGAAGAAGTCAAAAAAATTGCTCGAAGAGATTTTTTATTGCTTGCGATTGAGGCTATGGAAAATCAAGTAAATAAAACAAGTCTCGAAGAATATATAAAAATTAATTATAAAGAAACTGAATTTTTAAAGAATTTTGCTACGAAAGTTGAACCCATACTAACAGCAAAGACCTCTAGAAATCCGCCAGCTGGAATCGCTCCCCCTCCTGAATTTAACCAACAAAAGAGAAATAGGCAATGTAATGATTTTTTAGATTTGGTAGATTATTTTAAAGATGACGAAGGAAAGTCATATCTTGAAGGTGGTGCCTTAATTGGAGGGGTTGGAGGTGGGTTAATTGGAGGTGGTCTTTGTGTTTCGGCTTTGGGGGTTGGTGCAATTTTATCGGCTCCGATTATTATGCCAGTTGTGGTAGGTGCGTCGGTTGGAGTTGCGGTTGGTGCGGTTGGTGGCTTGGTTGTGGGGGCGATAGCTAAACAAGTTACACAGGAAAAATCTACGCATCCCAACAAATAAAAATTAATTAACCTTATTTACTCCACCATCTTCCATAATTTTGCCTTAATCCAAATTCTGAAGCGATCGATGTAGCTAAAAACTGCCGGCACAACGACTAACGTTAATAATGTTGAAGAAATCAATCCGCCGATGATGGCGACTCCCATCGAAGTTCGCATCGAAGCGGTTTCGCTAAAGCCGATGGCAACGGGTAAAGTCCCGACAATTAATGCGATTGACGTCATTAAAATTGGACGCAAACGCATTCTGCCAGCTATCACCAAAGCCTCGGTGCGAGATTTTCCTTCTTCGATTAAACGGTTGGTGAAGTCGATTAATAAAATCGAATTTTTCCCCGAAACGCTTACGAGCATAAAGATTCCGAGCATGGTAAAAATATTGACCGATTCGCCCATGATATAAAGAGCGTAAAAAGCTCCGCAAAAGGCGAGTGGAAGGGCGAGAAGAATGGTGAAAGGCACGATGAAAGATTCGTAAAGACTCGTTAAAATTAAGTAAATGAAAACGATCGATAATAACAAAGCTTGATTCATCGAAGAAATCATATCTTGCATATTTTCCGAATCACCCGAAAAAGAAAAACGCACATCATTTGGCATTTTTAAATCGCCTTCGGTAAATTGCTTTTGAAAATCATCAATTAAATTTCCGAGTCCAACTTTTGGCGCGAGACTGGCGGTGATTTGAATATAACGTCCACGGTCTTGACGGTTGATGGTGGCGGGTTCGATATCCTCTTCGGTTTCGGCAATATCGGCGAGACGAATCAATTTATTATTAATATTTGGAACGTAAATCATGTTGAAATTATCTTTAATATCGCGCTGTTCGGGCTTTAAACGTAAGCGAATATTATATTCTAAACCATTTTGACGAAGTTTAGTTGGCGTAAAGCCTTCGACATAACCCCTCAATTCATTGCCCACCGCTTGGCTATTAACGCCATAATTTCGTGCCGAATCATCTTTAAGTTTAACTTTAAATTCAGTCCGAGTAGCTTTATTGCTGGTGTCGACATCTTTTAAGCGCGGATCTTGCTTGAGTTTTTCATAAAGCATTGTGGCATATTTATCGAGCGAATCTTTGTTTGAAGAAATTAAAAATAAATTGAATGGTTGCCCACGAGATGCTCCACCTGAGGGGTCGAAATCTTTAACGACGGGATTAGCATAACTAAAATCAACTAATTGTTTGCGTAATTTTTCCTTGAATTGCGAAGTGCTGATATTGCGATCTTTTTTAGGTTTTAATTTAACATAAAGTTCTCCGCGATTGGCTTGTCGCGACATAGTTCCGGCGGATGCTGCCGAGATGAAAACTTCTTCATTTTGTCGAACAATTTCGTCAATTTTTAAGGCGACGGCACTGGTAGCGTCAAGGCTCGAGTCGGCGGTGAGTTCTAAGCTTATAGTAATTTCGCCATTATCACTTTCGGTCATAAAAGTTTTGGGAACTTTGGTAAAAGCTACGATACTGCCGGCGATAATTAGAAGAGTCGAAATTAAAATTATGGCGGGATGTTTAATCGAAAATTTTAAGGCAACTTCATAGCGATCTTCGAGATAAGTTTGAAAAGCATCGAGTCGTGAAATCTTTTTTTTCTCATTATGTTTATGCGGTTTTTTATTTTGCCCCGAAAGATAAGCGCACAAAACTGGAATAATCGAGATGGCGACGACAAGGCTGATCATCATGGCGAAAGAGATGGTTAAGCCGAATTGTTTTAAATATTGACCAACAGTTCCTTTTAAAAATGAAATCGGCGTAAAGACCGAGATAACCACGGCACTTATGGCGACAACTGCCATCAAAATTTCACGCGAGGAGGCGATTGAAGCATCAATTGGATTCATGCCACTTTCGATTTTGCGATAAATATTTTCAACAACAACTATGGCGTCATCAACCAAAAGACCTACAGCCAAGCTTAATGCCAGCATCGTTATCACATTAATAGAAAAATCTGCACTATACATAATAATAAAAGCGCCGATTAATGTGATGGGCAGAGAGATGGCGGTAATAATGGTGGCACGAATGCTTCCAAGAAAAAATAACACAGTTAAAACTGTAAGAATTACAGCAATAACGACGGCTTCTTGAATATCAAAAATATTGCTACGAATATAAACGCTGGCGTCTTTGGTTGAAGTAATTTCGGGCTTGCCTTCCATGGTGGCAAAATCTTTTTTAATTTTTTCAATTTGGACTTTAACGCCGTCAACTGCTTTAATAATGTTAGCGTCGGATTGACGATAAACCGTTAAAAATAAAGATTTCTTGCCATCTAAAAAAGCCCGAGAATTTTCATCTTCGAGCCCATCGATTACAACGCCAATGTCAGAAACCTTGGTTGGAATTTCATTAGAATAAAAATTAACTAGAGTATTTTCGATTTGATGAATTTCATTAAACTCGCTGGCGCTTCTAAAAACTCGTTGCTTGTCACCAACATCTCTTTTACCAATCGAAACATTTTGCCCAGAAAGAGCTAATTGGCGGTTGATTTGCGACAAAGAAACATCGCGTGATTTTAATTTATTTTGATCGACAAGAATTTGGATTTCTCTTTTGCGAGCGCCCAAAATTTCAACCATTCCAACGTCGGCGGTTTGCTCTAATCTAGGACGCACGAAGTTATCGGCTAAATCAAATAATTTATCTTCGGGCAAATCTGCCTTTAAAATTATAGTCAAAACGGGCTGATCTGAAGGATCAACGCGACGAATCACGGGCTCTTTAATATCTTCGGGAAGTTTGGGGCGAGCTTGATTTATTTTATCGCGAATTTGTTGTTCGGCATATTTTATATCGGTATTTTGATAAAGTTGAACAATGATTTGGCTAGTGTCTTTAAGGCTTCGCGACATTAATTTTTTGATTCCTGAAACCGTGCTAATTTCTTCTTCAAGCGGTTTAGAAACTAAACTTTCAATTTCCGAGGGTGCCGCGCCATCATAACGAGTCGAAACAAAAATGATTGGAATATCAATATTGGGAAAAAGTTCAACATTCATTTTTTTGAAAGCGATATAGCCAACAGTGATGATTGTAATCATTAAGCTTGAAATGAAAGCGGGACGTTTGATTGATAATTCGGTGATATTCATTTTTTAAAAATTAAATTTCAGATTGTTGGTAAAGTTTTTGTTCGGCAATTAATTCATGTAATTTTTGGGCAATTTGTTGTGTAGTTAATTCAGAATTTGAATATTCCTGTTCAAAAACTAAAATTTGATAAGTCGATGTGCGTCCTCTTGCAAGTAGGTTTCTTTCGTTTTCTAATTTAGCTTTTTGAGCATTTTCAATTTGAATAGCGAGACGTAAATTTTCTTGATAATCTTTTAGATTTTCTTGCAAATTTTGCCAATCAATTTCTTGTTGTAAAAGTTTTTCGCGATAAGAAATTTTATCGGCGGAAGCTTTAATTCGAGACCCTTTACGAATATCGCTTGAAAGTCCAATATTAATTGGCATCGAAAATTCCAAGCCAATTTTTCCGGTCGGCGCATTTTTATTAAGAGTTGATGAAAGAGCGTCAACTCTATTGGCTTCAACTTGGTTAACCGAATAACTGGTATATAAATTTAACGAAGGTTTGTTGTTTTCTTCTTCAATTTTAGATTGAGCGACAGAGGCTTCAACCTGTGCCTTTTGTGATTTGACGTCAAATCGATCGGATTTTTTTTGCATTGAAAATTTGGCATTTTGTAGTTTTTGAATATCAAAAGAAATTAATTTTTCTTGAACATCTTCATTTTCAATATTGCGTTTTTTATTAAAATTTCGAGCACTAATTTTCAAAAAATTTTCAGCTTGTTTGACCGCTAATTTCTTAGATTCAACCATGGCTTTAGCTTGAAGAACATCACTTTTTTCAGCCAAATTCATCCGTTCTTTTTTGCTTAAATAATTTAAAATTTTTTGAGCACTATTTAAAGCGCGATTTTGAATTTCTAAAGTTTTTTGGGCAAAAACCATTGTCCAAAAACTCTTCTCGGCGTCAATTAATTCGGCTATCGATAAGGCTTTGGCGTTTAATTTTTGAGCTTCATTTTCATAAAAAGAAGCGTCGCGACGAGCGCGAGTCGAAGCTCCGAATAAATTTTGCCAAAGCGGAATTGATAATTCGATTACGGGAATGGCTTGGCTATTTTGAATGGCGAGATTTGAATTGGCAAGATTACTGTTGAAGCCTTTATATTTAGTGTTGTTGAGCGAGTAATATATGTTGCTGTTTAAACCAAATTCAGAATTTTGTGATAAGCCAATGCGATTATTTTGGGATTGCACCGATTCATAGCGGAAAAATTGCAAAGCACGATTTTGTTCGGCGAAGCTTGATTCACTGAAGCCGTAAAGCTTAATGGCACTAACTAATTGAGCTTTTTGTTTTAAGAGTTCAAAACTTTCAACATTTTTTTCGGATTTTTCGATGGTTAAATTTTTTCCTTTAACTTGTTCGAGATATTGATCTAAAGATAGAGTCGAGGTATTTTGGGCGAATGATTGCTTGCAAAAAATTGCCAAAATTGTAAAATAGAGAAATAATTTTTTAAATGACATATTTTTATTTTTTAAATGAATCACAAGTATAAAAATATAACAAATAATATTGAAGAGATTTTTAAAAATTTTTTTATAAAGAAGCAAATTGCAGTGGCGATTTCTGGTGGGTGCGACTCTATGGCTTTAACTTTGGCTTTAAATGATTTTTGCAAAGAAAATAAAATCGAAATTTATGCCTTGACAATTGATCATGCTGTTCGCAAAAACTCAAAAAATGAAGCAAAAAAAGTCGGAGAATTATTAAAAAAATTTAATATTTCGCATAAAATTTTAACGATCCCAAAAAAACAAATTCCACAAAAAAATATTGAAGCTAATTTGCGCGAAATTCGATATGAAATTCTAACCAATTTTTGCAAAAAAAATGATATTGAATTTTTATTTGTTGGGCATCATCTTGGCGATATTGCCGAAAATTTTTTAATCAGATTATTTAGAGGCAGTGGGCTCGACGGCTTATCGCCAATTCAAAAAATTTCTGAAATTAATGGCATAAAAATTATTCGTCCCTTTTTAGAAATTTCTAAAGATGAATTAAAAAATTATTTAATCGAAAAAAATATTGAATGGTTTGAAGATGAAACTAATGATGATGAAAAATTTTTACGCAATAAAATTCGTAAATTTTTAGCGAGTTTTGAGGATAAAAATTTATTGGAAAAAAGAATTTATAATGCTTCACTAGAAATCTCTAAAAATCGAGATTTTTTTGATGAAATTATGAAGGGATATGAGCTTGAAATCATTGAGCAAAATGCCGATGGCTTGATAATTATTAATCGATGCAAATTAGGCGAAATAAATCAAGCAATTGCCTTAAAAATTTTAGCAAAAATTTTAATGAAAATTGGTGAAAAAAAATATAAACCCCGCAAAGAAAAATTAATCAGATTTTACGAATATTTAATTGCCGATGGAATGATTAAAAAACGCGAATTTTATGGTTGTGTTTGCGAAAAATATCGAGACGAAAGAGTTAAGATCTATAAAAAATAAAGTTATTATTTTTAACTAAATTTTCTTGAAAATCCTTCAAAAACTATTTAAAAGCCCCAAATTAAAACCTCGCGAATCATATTGTGAATCATTGCCCCCAAGCCTATTAAAATAAGCAATTTGTAATGCATTATTGCGATCGATTTTATAAATTAAACTTGGCGTAATAACATTATGAAAATATTTAGAAAATTGGAAATTTTGCATTTGACGCGGGCTGTTTCGCGTTGGAGTTTCTCGTGCCGTAACCGCCCAACTTAAATCTTGTTGCAATAAAAAAGAAAATTTTTGATTAAGTTTTATGCCCAAATATAATTTTTGACGAATCTCGTCAAAAGGGTTGTTAAATTTATAGCGGTAAGCGATTTCAAACCTTGCAAAATAAGGTTTTTCACTCTGTAAAATATTGTTTATAAGGCGATCGGTCATATTGTGGGCAATCAATAATCTTAACTCATAATCATTTTGTTTAGGCATTAATGATAAATATTTGTTTTCATTATAAATTCCGTGAAATTTATAAGAGTTATGAATAGTAAAATTTGCATATTTAGTGGCTAAAAAACGATAACGATGAAAAAATTCAGCAGAATTGAAGCTGTATCTTTCCGAGTTATTTTTGTAAGAAGATTTAGCGTAGCTAAATTGAATAATTTCGCCGATTGCAGTTAAATTTGAAATTGGTAATTCGCTCGAATTATTTAAAATTTGACGCCTTGTTGATTCGCCAAAAGCATTGCCCTTTGTGGTTGAGAAGCTAGTATTACTTTGTAAATTAAATTTTTTATCTAAATTATTTTGGGCAAAACAATTACTAAAATTTATAAAAAATAAAATTAAAATTATTTTTGCCATTTTTTATGTGCAATAAAATGAAGGCACAAGCCACTTGCGATTCCAACTAAAAGATCGATATATAAGGTGAAGAAAACAATCGCTAAAATTATGCAAAATTCTTTTTTATTTTGATGAAAATGTTCGATCAAATTTTTAAAATTAATCATCGTTAAAGCTATGATTATCAACATTCCTGCCAAAATTGAAAGCGGGATAAAATTTAAATATTTTTGCAACAAAGTTACCATCAATAATAAGCAAATTCCGTGAAAAAAATTGGCAAATTTATTGGTGGCACCGTAAGAAATGCTGGCAGAACTACGAACGATTTCGGCAATCATTGGTAAGGCGCCGACACTTCCACATATTGCGTTGCCAATGCCAATGGCACGAATATCTTTTGATAAATTACTATGGCGTTTTTGCGGATCAATTTTATCAATTGCAATTGCCGAAAGTATTGTTTCAACTGAGCCGACAGCGTAAATTGTAAAAGTTGCGATCCAAAATTTTAGCGAATAAATCAGTGCAAAATTTGGAAAATTTATGGTATCCGAAATATTTTTTGAAATAGTTATAAAGCTTGATTCTAAGGGATCGGCGAAGGCTTTCATTAAAAAATGTTGATGATGTTGAATATCAAATATTTGCGCCAAAATTGCACCGATAAAAATTGTTAATAAATAGACGGGAATAATTTTGCAAATATGGTATTTTTTTTCTAAATATTTTTTCCAAAATAATATAAAAAATATGGCAAAAATTCCCAGCGCAAGGCTTTCAAGATGAGCTCCTAAGAAGGCTTCTTTCGGGATATGAATAAAAAATTCTAGAGTACTTACATGAGGGGCTTTATGTCCGCATAAAATAAAAATTTGCTTGAGGAAAACGATGGTGCCGATTGAAATCATCATGCCTCGAATTATATATTCGGGAAATTTACGCATGAGATTTGGAAGCTTGGTATAAGAGGTTGTGATTTGCATGAGGCTCGCCAAAAAAATCGCACCCAAAGTATATTTATATCCTTCAAAATTATTGCCATCGCCGAGTTTTTCTACTGAATCAAAAATCACCACGATCATTCCGGCCGCAGGTCCCGTGATTGCGACTTGTGATCCATTAATTTGTGAAACTAAAATGCCACCAATTATGGCGGTGATAACGCCCGCAAGTAACGGAAATTCGGAAGCGCCTGAAATGGCGATACATAAGGGCAGGGCAATGAAAGAAACTAATAAGCCAGCAATAAAATTTTGTTTTAATTCATACTTCATAAATTTTGAAAAAATTGATTAAATCATTAAAAAATAACCCATATTTTGAGGAGTGCCAATGATTAAGTTTCAACAAAATTTGAACAACAAAAAAACTTGTATCATTTTTCTTTTCCACAAAGAAAAAATGTGATAAAATCAGGGGCAGTAAGAGCGTAGTGGTTATATTTTCTAAAATTTGTTTGATCGATTTACCAACAATAAAATTATCTTCGGTGTGCAAAATAGGCATGTTCAAAAATATTTAAAGATTGTAAAATTATTCAAAATATTTAATTTAAAAATTTTATAATTAACCAAAATCTATAATGAAAATTTCAAGCTATCAAGTTGAAAATTATATTAAAAAAATCGCCGACGAAAAAATTTCTGGTTGTTTGTTATATGGTCCAGAGCCTACAATTACAAGATTCCGCTTTGAAAACATATCCAAAAAAATTGTTAATAATTTAAGCGATCCATTTTCAGTTACGCAATTAAATGGTGAAAAAATTAAAGAAGATAAAGCAATTTTAGTTGATGAATTTTATTCCATCGCCATGCTTGGTGGCAGAAGGTTGATAATGGTTAAAGATTGCGATGTTCATACTGTTGGAGCATTAAAAATTTTATTATCCGATCCACAATATGGCAGAAAGAGCGATAATTTTATTTTAATTCAAGCGGGGGACTTAGATAAATCTTCGGCGCTAAGAAAATTAGTTGAAGAAAGTCAATTTTTAATGGCGATTCCATGCTATGAAGAAGATGTAGCGAGTCTAAGAAAATCAATATCCGAAATGCTTATCGAGAATGATATAATTGTCGAAAATGAAATCGTAAATCTAATTATAAAAAATTTTGGCAAAGATCGCAATTTGATAACAAACGAGATCAGTAAAATCAAAACTTATCTCGGCGAGGAAAAAAATATTTCTCTTGAGGTTTTTAAAAAATTAGTTTCTCTAAAGCAAGACGATAATTTGCACGATTTTGCAATGCAATTTGCCAGTAAAAATTATGAGTGGTGCTTCTTACGGGCTGAGAGAGCTCTGGAGGGTGACAATGAGTCAATATTGATGGTCAGAAGTTTAATAAATTATTTTTCTAAATTATATAATGCAAAGGTTTTAATTGAGAGGTCGGGCAAGACTGTTGATGAGGCTGTAAAGTCCGCACAAATTTTTTATAAAGTCGAAGCAGATTTTCGCCGTAATTTACAAAATTTATCTTTAAAATTTATTGTTAAAAGTTTGCAAAGTTTTGAGAAATTAGAAATAAATTTAAAAAAAGGTAACATGTCAGCAAGACTTGTTTTTCTAAGTTATATCCGTGGTTATCTAATTAAAAAAATGACCAATTAGAAAAAAAATAAAAGAAGGGCTTGACATGTTAAAATTAAAGGCTTAATATTTTTGCTCCTGATTTTTATTTATTTTTTATCTCAAAGTTTTTTTAAAAAAACTCTTAAGTGAAAAATGAAATTATAAATTTTAGATAAAAGCCAGACATAAAAGTTTAGCTTTTTTACATCGTGAATATTTAGTGTTTTATTAAGCTTAAAAATTATAAAAAGTTTTTAAACTACAAGAAAGAAAAATAAAGGCGGTAGTTAGTGTTTTATTAGACTAACTCTCTTTATTTTTTTGGTCTTTTTAAGTCAGATTCTAAAGAGAAATTAAGTCC
>SYAR01000026.1 GCA_005787525.1 Rickettsiales bacterium | reverse complement strand
TAGAAAAAGGCAAATGGGTTAAAGTTAAAAGTTTCGAAGGTGCCGAGAAAGCTAGAGAATTAATCAATGAAGCGATAGTTAGAGCTAAGAAATAAATTTTGCTAATTTAAATCGTTGAATATTTTATTGCGAATGAGTCCATCATTCGCAATATTTTTTATTTTTTCTTCAACAAATTTTATCTCAAAAGAAAACTACTCCCCAACCCTCTCATCGCTATGAAATTCAAACCACATAGCGTTAATAATTCCGAAGGAAACCGCAAATGCCGTTCCTAAAATCCATGCAAAATACCACATAATTTTAATATAAAAAGTTAGAATCTTTGTCGATGGTTTTTGCGTTGACTTTGCCACGAAGAACCATAAACACGTAAGAAGTATAAGAAATAATCAGCGGAACGAAAATAAGCGCCGCTATAAACATCACCACCAAAGTGTGATAACTGCTTGAAGCGTCCCAAAGCGTAAGCGAGCTATTCGGATTTAAACTCGATGGCAAAATGAATGGAAAGCAAGTCAAGCCCACCGTCGAAATAATTCCAAGAACGGAAAGCGAACTAGCGATGAAGGCTTTAACATCATGCTTGAAATGCGAAAGAATCATGGCGAAAATTTGCCCGACGAAGCCCAAAATTGGGGCGATGATGAACCATTTATAAGTTGAATAATTGTTCAACCAAGCGCCCGCTTGCCTAGAAACTTCTTTGTTTAGCGGGTTGGAATCGGCGGAATTGTTAAGAATTTTAGTGATTTCGTAGCCGTCAATTTTTTGAAGCATTAACCCGCCGATGGCAAATAAAGCGACATTAATGAAAGGCAAAATATTCAAAAGTTTTTTAACTCTTTTTTGAATATCGCCTTCGGTTTTGATCGATAAAAAACACGCACCTTGCACCGTCAACATTGAGACGCTGAGCAATCCGCATAAAAGCGAAAATGGCGTAAATAATTCAAAAAAACCGATTTTATTTTCGATAATCATAAAATTGTCGAAGCTAAAATTAACGCCAAGTAAAACATTGCCAATGGCGACTCCAAAGACTAAGGACGGCACCAAGCCCGAGATGAATAAACAATAATCCCAAATTGTTCGCCAAGTTTTATTGTTGATTTTGCTTCGATAGTCGAAGCCAACGGGTCGAAGGATTAAAGCCACTAAAACTAAAAACATGGCGTAATAAAATCCGGAAAAACTCACGGCGTAAACTAACGGCCAAGCCGCGAAAATCGTCCCTCCGCCTAAAATAAACCAGACTTGGTTGCCGTCCCAAACTGGTCCGACTGAGTTTAAAATTATTCTTCTTTCGACATCGCTTTTGCCGATAAAAGGTAATAAAATTGCGGTGCCAAGATCGAATCCGTCCATAATTGCAAAGCCGATTAAGAGAACTCCAAGAAGAACCCACCAGATTACGCGCATAACTTCATAATTAAATATTTCTGCCATAATTTATAATTTTTTAGTTTAAATTTTAAATAATTTTTTAAGAATTTTCTCGATAAAAAATCTAAGAATATTCTTTGTGTAAAATTTTATTTGGACCCATTTTTATGAATTTGACCATCAAAAATATATCGACGATTAACAAGATTGAATAAAGAATTACGAAGCCGAATAAGCTGGTTAAAACTTGGGCTTTCGACACCGAAGAAATCGCCAAAAATGTTGGTAAAATTCCTTCGATAACCCAAGGTTGACGACCGTGTTCGGCAACGAACCAGCCCAGTTCGGCGGCGATCCATGGCAAAGGCAATGAAATTAAACAAATTTGCAATAATAATTTGCAATTAAAATTGCGTTTGAGATTCATTTTGTAAAAAGCCATGGCGAATAAAGTGATAAAAAATAAACCTAGACCAACCATAATTCTAAAACTATAAAATAATGGAGCGACATTTGGAATAGTGTCGTTGGCGGATTTTAAAATTTCTTCTTCGCCAGCATTTTCAATGTCGGGACGATATTTTTTTAATAACAAAGCGTAGCCAATATCTTGGAAATTTTCTTTTAAAAAAGCTTTATCGGCTTCGGGATTTGCGCTTTTACCATCGCGTAAATTTTTAAGAATTTTATATTGACCGATGCCATTTCGAATTCTTGATTCCGAAACTTTAACTAAATCTTTAATACCAGGAACTTTCTTGTCGAAAGACCTCGTGGCAATTAAGCCTAAAACATAAGGAACTTCAATTTCATAATCATTTTTTTGATTTTTTTGATCGGGAATGGCAAAAATCGCCAGCGGGGCAGGGGCTTCGTGGGTTTCCCACATTCCTTCCATCGCCGCCAATTTCATTTTTTGATTTAAGCCGGCAGAATATCCGCTTTCATCGCCTAGAACCACAACGGATAAGGCCGATAATAAACCAAAAGATGTTGCGATAATTATCGATCTTTTAGCAATTTCCAAATTAGTTTTTTTGAGTAAATAATAACAACTCACCGAGAGCACAAACATTGCGCCCGTAACGTAGCCAGCACTAATAGTGTGAACGAATTTCGATTGAGCGACATCATTGAAAAAGATTTTTTGGAAGGAATCGAGTTCCATTCGCATGCTTTCAGCGTTGAATTTAGCACCGATTGGATTTTGCATCCAGCCATTGGCGATAAGGATCCACAGGGCGGATAAATTGGTGCCGATTGCCATCAACCAAGTGACCATTAAATGTTTTACTTTGCTAAGTTTATTCCAGCCGAATAAAAATAAGCCGACGAAAGTTGATTCTAGAAAGAACGCCATCAAGCCTTCAATGGCGAGCGGGACGCCAAAAATATCGCCGACATACTGAGAATAATAAGCCCACTTAGTGCCGAATTGAAATTCCATGGTGATCCCCGTAGCAACGCCCATCGCAAAATTTATGGCAAAAAGTTTGCCCCAAAATTTTGTTAAATCACGCCAAATTTCGCGATTGGTCATGACATAAATACTTTCCATGATCCCCAATATTACCGCGAGTCCAAGGGTTAGTGGAACAAATAAAAAATGATAAATTGCCGTGATTGCGAATTGCAATCTAGAGGCTTCGACTAAGGTTAAATCCATATTTTGTTATTTTAAAATTATAGTTTCGATATTTATTTTTCTTTCTTCTTTAGTCATTTTATGGCTGAAGAAGAAAAAATATAACAACGTTAAAATTATTAATTTAATGCCAAAAAAAATCGTGATTTTTTTAGCGAGTGAATCAGGTTTTTGGTGACGAAAATAAAATATGAGATAGATTGCATAACCAATATAAAGCGCTAGTAATCCATACATAAAAATTTTTGTATAAAATTAAATTTTAAAGATTGCGATTATTTATAATCATATTATTTTTATTGTATTTGATAAATATCAAAAATATTAAATTTTTTTTCATGATAGACTTAAAAATTGCCAATCGAATCGAAGATATCCAAAAAATTGCAATTTTTGCTCAATTAAAAAATGATCAATTATTGACGATTCTTAAAAATGCTAAAATTATCAATTTAAAAAAAGATCAAATGTTATTTTCGCAAGAACAAAAAGTTGATAATTTTTATATTGTTTTGGATGGATTAATGAAGCTTTCAAGGCTTAATTCTAAAGGAGTCGAGGCGATTATAAAAATTATTGATAATGGCAGTTTGAATGATATTTTTAGCGATAATTTTTCCTTGTCGGCGACGGCGATGAAAAGCACCAATTTATTAGCGATTCCCAGTGATATTTTTAAAAATTATGCCGAAAAAAATTATAATTTTATGCATAATATTTTACTAGAAATATCCACGCAAAATGATGATTTGGTAAATCAATTAAGTAATTTAAAAATCGATGATAATAAAGAAAAAATCGGACAATTTTTGTTAAAAAATTCTTTAAAAAAAAGCAAAAAAAATAGTGAAATTGATTTGGAATTTAGTAAAAGTGAAATCGCATCTTATTTGGGAATGAGGCTTGAAACTTTTTCGAGAATTTTACACCAATTAAAAATTGAAGAAAAATTTTCTATTAAAAAAAATAAAATTATTCTTACGCAAAAAAATGCACTTTGCTCCTACTGTAACAAGGAAATTTCTGCAAATTGTGATATGAGAAATTCAAATTTTTGTTCCCAAAAAAACTAAAAAATAAAAATCTTATATATTTTAAAAATATTTAAGATGATAATAAAACAAATTCAAAAAACTCAATTTAAATATATATGATCAAAGCCAAGGGAATCGCTACTAAAGCACCGCAAGACCAGCTTGCACCATTTTCTTTTGAAAGAAGAAATCCCAAAGAAAATGATGTCGTCATCGACATTAAATATTGTGGAATTTGTCATTCCGATATTCATCAAGCAAGAAATGAGTGGGGACATTCAACTTATCCAATGGTTCCTGGACATGAAATTGCTGGTGTGGTGCGACAAGTCGGCGACAAAGTTAGTAAATATAAAGTTGGTGATCATGTTGGAGTTGGTTGTTTTGTTGATTCATGTCGCACTTGTTCAAGCTGTAAGCAAGATTTAGATAATTATTGTTTGGAAGGTCACACTATGACTTATAATTCACTGGAGCGCGATGGCTCGGCGATTACCATGGGTGGATATTCCGACGTGATTGTGGTCGATGAAAATTATGTTTTAAAAATTCCCAATTCAATTCCACTCGATAAGGCGGCGCCACTTTTATGTGCCGGCATTACTTTATATTCGCCTTTGATGCATTGGAAGGCGGGTCCGAATAAAAAAGTTGGCATTTTGGGCATGGGTGGTCTTGGGCATATGGGCGTTAAAATCGGGGTAGCTCTAGGTGCCGAGATTACCGTTCTTAGTCATTCCGATAAAAAGAAAGATGATGCGATTAAAATGGGAGCGCATAATTTTGTAGCGACCAAAGATCCTGAAAATCTTAAAAAATATGCTGGATATTTTGATTTAATTATTAACACGGTTTCCTCGGCTGATATCAATATGATGGACTATTTTAATCTCCTTAAGCTCGATGCCACTTTAGTGGCTTTGGGTGCACCCGAAAAGCCTTTATCGATTAGTCCATTTCCATTGATTTTAATGCGTCGCAATTATGCCGGATCGGTAATTGGTGGAATTAAAGAAACGCAAGAAATGTTAGATTTTTGTGCCAAACATAATATTGCTCCAGAAATTGAAGTGATTAGTTCGAGCCAAGTAAATGAAGCTTACGAACGCATTTTGAAAAGCGATGTTCGATATCGCTTCGTGATTGATATGGGGTCGTTGAATTAAATTTGCTTTGCAAATTTAGGGAAAAGTTGAATCGCTTCGGGCGAAGTAAATTCGCCCATTCGCGATGAATTTTTGGGTTTTAAGATTTTCCTTGTTGATAAATGATTTATCTTTTTTTTCAAAAAAGATTCACAGTTGAAAAAGGTACCAGGTTCCTTTTATGTTAATAATGAATCGCTTAGTAGTGAGTGAATCGCGATGATTGTCATCGTTTCGTGATTGATATGGCGACGTTAAATTAAATTTGCTAAAGCAAATTTAGGGAAAAGTTGAATCGCTTCTGCTACGCAGTAAATTTTTTTTGACAAAATGCTTTAAAATTGATTGAAAATTATCTCACCACTTCTATAAATTAAATTTAACCCAAATCTAATAAAAATTAATTCTTCTAAATCATGAATAGAAATACCGCATTCGTTGCCCAACAAATTGCAAAACAAGGGGAATTCGCAAATAGAGTTCAAGAAAAACAGACTGCTTTGGCAGATTCTTTACAAAGTGAATTAATAAATTCATCAACAAGTTTTAATATTTCAAGCACAGAGGCTTTAAATAACACTTTAATTCTAGCTCAACTTCTAACTTCTCGTTTAAAACCTACAGCTTCTCCTCCTCCACCAAGAAGTCGACCTGTTGTCAGAAGAGAAGCTAGTGGAAAATTTGTTGGCAGTAGAAAAGAAGCAATTGAGATATTTGCTAAGAAAAAGAATCGAGAAGAATTAGTTGAAGATCTTGGCAAACAAGACGAAGATAAACCTCAAATTAAAACTGAAGAGGTCGATTTCAAAAAAATAGTAGAAGAATTTCTAAAATTCGACCCCGAAACAATTAAAAGAAAAATTAGAGAAGAAAGAATATCAAAAGAACTAAGCCAAAGAAGGCAAAACCTACCAGCTGTAAGTCAAGCTGAAATCAAAAAATTTATTGAAGATCAAAAGAAATCAAACCCGAATCATCCAGTTGACTTTAGTAGCTATTCAGGATTTAAATTGGTCGGCTCACCTTTTAAAGTGATGATTCCTGGAACTGATAGTGAGTTAGCAGAATTAAAAAATGTAGTTGACGACCTAGACGTTCATAATACCAATTTTTTTGAAAACATTAATATTGATGGTTGTTATTTTCGTGGCGGAAATTTTTCTAAATGTCGATTTGGCGATACAATAGGAGTAACATTTGATGGTTCTGATTTAACAAATGCAGACATGTCGGGAACTAAACAGACGCAACTATTGCTTGGGGGAGATGATTATAGCGCACATGTCTCTATGTTGATAGATTATGTTCGAGAAAACGCTATAGACCATGAACTAATGCCGAATTATTTTAATAGACTTATTTTAAAAATAAAAGATTTAGAAAAAGTAGATATCGGAACTGAGTCTACAAAATTTGTTAACGTAAATTTACAAGGATCAACTCTCAATGAAATTGAATCGAGATATCTAACTGACTTTTATGGTACAGGCTTCCGAGATGTTGTATTGGAGGGGATAGATAATTTTCATGGCAAAAATGTCGATTTGAGAGGAGCTATTTTAAAAACTTTAGATGGTCAAATAAAAAATATTACAAATCCAATAACTCCTGAACAAATAGCAATAGAGGCCACGCCTTACGTGGCGGCAATGCTCCAAAACAATGTTTTAACAAGAAGCGATGGAAGAGAAATTACAATCGCTTTATCTAAAGACTGCTTAAATAAAACCAAACAACAAATGCTTGATAAGGGTCTACTGACTTCTGAATACATTTTTCTTGATCCTACCGAAGAAGACTTTAAGAAAATATTAGATCTTTACAATCAGGAATTCAAAAAATTTAACGTCAGATTCGTTAGACACGAAGAAGATGAGCCTTATGACTTTTTCATAAGCTTTTGTCATATTCCAAAAAATGATGGCAGTGCTTTTGCTGATGGACGTTTGGACTGGACCAATCAAGGTATAATAACATTTGACAATCAATCTATTTCTAATCCAATAACTCAACTTCACGAACTGGGTCACATATTGGGAGCTGCTCATACATTTGAAGTTGGTGTTAAGGCAACCAAGTGCTCTTTACTTGCTTCTGTAATGTGCTATCCAAGTGCGCTTGACATTATGGTTCCCCTTGATGCCTTATCAAAATATCCTGCTAGAATTTCAAGTGAGATGTTAGAGAATTTGGGCATTCAAGACAAGAGCCATTACAATCTTATTTTTGGTAAAAACCCTGATTATCAAGAGCAAGATATCACAACAAATCTAAATCACGGTCAAATCAGAATAATCGATGGAGATAAGAATTTTCAAAATATCGCCCATATCGATACAACCTCTTTACCCAAAGACATAAGATTTGCGGTTCTTGATGCTAAAGAAGCTATTGGAACCTGCTTTAAATTTCCATGCGATCCCCAAAATATAGCGGAAGGAATTGATGAAGGGACGTTGGTAGTTTTTTACACAAAAAATCAAAGTGGTAGAGATAAAATTTCTGGAGCAGCATTGTTGTTTGGGGGAAAGACCAACAGTATTTTTATTGATGGCAAAGAGGTTGTTCCAAAAAGATTTACAACTGCTGAACCAACAACAGCTCCAACAACAAATTCTGCTCCAATGCCAACATCAGCAATGGCACCAACACCACCAACACAAACACCATCACAAACACAACCACAAACACCAGCACAAACACAACCACAAACACAACCACAAACACAACCACAAACACAACCACAAACACAACCACAAACACCATCACAAACACCAGCCTCAACACCACCAACACCAACACCAGCACTAGCACAAACACCAGAACTAGCACTAGCATCAACACCAACTCCAACTCCAACTGAGATAAGTAGTAAGTCAGATAATAACCTCATTGGACCTTTATTAGGCGGTGCTGGTGCCTCGTTGATTATTATGGTAATGTTAGCACTTAAGAACAGATCTAGAAGCAATAATAATAACGATATTCAATTAACTGGAGCTCCTCATGCAGTATCCTCGGAAGAAAGAAATTCTTCTGAGACAGGGAGAGGGGGAATGGCACCTTCCACGATGTATTCTCAACTTGTAACAAATCAAACTACCTTGTAACAAAACAAACCACCCAATTAAAAAATTAGATAACTAATCTCTCACGAATAATGACACCTTCATCAAAAATTGTGTCTGAAACATAAATTTATTTATTGATTTTTTGAATTGTAAAAGAATTTATTTGGCTATTTAATGGCCAAAAATTCTTTTACTGGGAGTCCTTTTAAATGGCCCAGCGGGGGATGGCGTTCATAAATTTTTTTCAAAAATTTATTCTCTTGCAATTTTTTAGTTTTTATAAATTTCGCTTCGCTCAATTAACAAAAACTTAAAAAAATTGTCGAACCCAGGTTCTCATCCAAACTCTATTCCACCATTTAAAAGAGCTCCCGTTGGGAGCTCTTTTAAATGGCGGAGCGGGGGGGATTCGAACCCCCGATATAGCTTTTCAACCATATATCGGTTTAGCAAACCGACGCCTTCAGCCTCTCGGCCACCGCTCCATAATTTAGTATTCTTTAGTGGTAAGCTCAAATCGCTTTTCTCGCTTACGCGTAAAGACGATTATCGCCTCTGGGTGTGCGTCGCTTTCGCTCCTTCACCCGTTTTTTTTAAAACTGCTTGCGCAGTTTTTTAACAAAAAAACCTACGACCACCGCTCCATAATAAGTGTAATAATTTTTTTGTAATCGTGAGTTATTTTAGCTATTGCTTTTTTAATCACTTTTTTGGGATATAATGTTATTTAAAATAATATTTTTTTACTACAAAATTTTAAACTACTCCAAATATACAAACTATTTTTTAAAATAAAATAACGAATTACGATATAAATGATTTTTTTTAAAAATGAAATTATTAAAATCGTAAAAAATTATAAATTTTAAAAAAATATTGATTAAAACAACGCTAATAATTAACCTTTAAATACCGTAAACATCAATGATTTTCAATGTAAAATCATTTTTAATATAAATAAATCTCAAAATAATTTACGTCATGAAGAGCAATTTACAAAAATTAAAATTAAGTTTGAAAAATTTTACTAAACAACGCAAAATCTACAAAAAAAATGCCAAAAAATCTTTAAAAAACAATGGTGGCTTTGTTTATTTTATATTTTTTTGCACATTTTTGAGTATTATTTCTTTTGGAATAAAAAGATATTTTGATTTTTTAGATGAAAAAACTGCTCAATATAAATCCTTGGCAATTCAGGTCTCAAAGGATTATGAAGGTTTTTTAAATTATTCGCAATTATTGTTAAATTCAATCAATAATGAAATTTTAAAATCAAAATCATTCGGCGTTGAAAGTTATGAAATTTTATCATCAATTGATAGAGTTCGTAATCAAAATCATTTTGCTAATTAATTGCTTTTTGAAGGGATGTTATATTGGATTGATAGTAATAAATATCTAATTGCAAGTAGTGCTGGTAAAGTTTTGAAGCCAATCGATCTTTCTTCACGCGATTATCTCGAAAAATCTGAGCATGAGCCTTGGAAATTACAAGTTGGAAAAACTATTATTGGAGCTTTAAGTGGGCAAAATATTTTGCCAGTTGCGGTTGGGGTTGTTGGTAAGAATGGACATCATGTTGGAACTTCGGTTTTAAGTGTTAAAACCGAAAGTTTAATCGAAAAATTTAAAATATCTGCGGAAAAAAATCTCGGAAGTTTTGTGATTTTGGATTATGATAAAAAAATAGTTTTAGATTCGAATAAGAAATATTTTTCGGAAAATAATGGTTTTTTATCGAAAATAAAAAATACCGATCTAATGAGTAAATATAATATTTTATCTAGCTTTAATTTGTTAAAAAGAAACGATTTTTTTATTGTAAAAGAGGAGGTCTTTGAATATCCGTTTGTGGTTTTTTATGCTGTCAAAAATAGATTAATCTATCAAGAATTATTTGTTGAAATTTTGCCTTATTTTATTGAAGCATTGTTGGTTTTGGTGATACTCGCATCATATTTAAGTATGATGCGAGTAAGTAAAAGAAGGTATTAGTTAAGTATGTTATATTTTTTTCTTAAATATTTCATTACGCTTACAGCTTCTTCAGCTTTAAGTTTGCGATCAAAGATAATAACTTCAGAAATCATTCCTTTAAAAAAATCAGCAGTTGCTGTTTTAGTAGATGCGCCGATAATGAATTTATCCGCAACAATACTGGTTGTTGCATAAGCTCCTGCACTTGGAAATTGTGTTGATATTAATGGATCAATCGAGTTCAAATATACATTGGCACTGCTTAAAGATACAGTTCCAGTTAAATCAGCTGTAACACCAACGATATAATCAGTTTGATCATTGATACCAACATCTCTAATCCAGTTAGAACTTGCAGTTGTATTATTTGAAATAAATCCAGGCTTACCTTTGTTTCCAGCGGTTCCAATATAACCAATTGAAGCAAATTTATTGTCTGCTAAATCTCCATCACCGATTTGTGTAATAATTGATTTATTCTCAACCTTACCAAGATCAGCTCTAAATACTGCAAACATTGAATAAGTTTTGTCTCCAGAAATTAAAGGCATGGTTGGGCTATCAGTACTAAAAATGTAATCGGTACCATCAAAATATACTGATGGAATTCCATTAATACCATTAGTAATATATTTTGGTTTCGTTTCTTCGTCACCAGTAGCGGTACTAACTTTTAAAACTGGACGATCGCCCTTTGGTTTTTGAGGGTTAACATCATTCCAAGTTTTTATTACTGCGTTATTTTCAACATCAGTTACGCCGTTGACATCAACGAAAATTCCATCAGTTGATGCTTCGAACCATGCGGTTATGTCACGAATTGATGCCACATCCGAAGAGGCGGTTATCGAACGAGCTGTTGATAATTTAATTTGTCTAATTAGTCTTCCGCTTTGCGTTACACCTGCAACTAGAATACCAATTATCAGTATCACTACCGATAATTCTACAAGTGAAAATGCTTTATTTTTTTTCATAAATATTTTAAGTTAAAGTTAGTAAATTTAGGTTTATTAGGAAACTGGAATGCCATATTTGCTACCGAGATAACTCTCGATCGCTTCTACTTCCTCCGTTTTTAAAGATCGTTTAAACATGATGATTTCTGCTAGATCGCCGACATATGTTCTTGGGTAGCCATCAGGATTGTAACGACCAATCATAGCTCCATTGAATGAAATTAGGCTATCAGTTTGAGCTGGATTATTTGCGGTAATTGATTTACCATTAACTGAATAACTTTTGCCAACGCTATTATTGAAAGAGAAGGTATGAATTTTTGGTATTAAAGATTTGTAAGATTCAGTGCCTATGGGAAATTCATTACCATAATGTCCAAATGATATTGTTGTATCTGCACCATATCCCAATATTAGATTACTATTTGTAGTTGAACCAGTTCCGCCAATAAATAGATTCTCATTTTTCCCAGAACTTCTCTGTTCAACCACAAAAACCGTGTAAGAATTTTTAGCGAATTTTGATCCATTAAAAGTTAAATATTGTGTGCCTGTAAATCTAACTCCGGGAATTGAATTATAAAAAACATTTTGAACTAATGTCGGAGAAACTACCGCGGTAGCATCATTTTTATTAACGGCATTTTTGTTGGAATCTTTCCATAATGTAATAGCGGAGCCGTCGGTTTTGGTTTCGCTTTCCTTAAAACTCCCTTCAAGCGAAGTTTCATACCACGCAATTAAATCGTCGCCCATGTCATTAATTACTGATTGACGTGTCAGCGATTTAGCGTTAGCAAGTCGCGCTTTTGTAATCAATGATTTGCCGGTTGCGACGCCAACCACCATTACAGAAATCACCAATATAACAATTGATAATTCAATAATGGTAAAAGCACTTTTATTATTTTTTTTAATGTATTTTTTTTTCAAAAACATTTATAAAAATTTAATTAAATTAAACCGAGTCTTATTTTTAATAGCTTTATAACTTTTTTAACAAGTATTTTTTTATATTTTATTTCAATTGTTTCTTTTTTGTTTCTAAATGCGATTTTATCAATTGGTAAAATTAATAAGCTTGAATTGGTTACGAAAACTTCATCGGCATTTTTTAAGGCAGAAATTTTAAATTTTCCGCATTTAATTTTTAAATCTTTTAACTCGAGCAAAGCCAGACGGATTGTGCCTCGAACCATATTACAATTATCATTTGGAGTGTAAATAATTTGATCTTTTATCCAAAAAATATTTGCCGAAGAAGTCTCGCAAATATAACCTTTTTCATCGAGCATAATTGCATCGTAAAAATTATTTTCATGAGCAAAAATTTTAGCCAAAACATATTGTAAAGCATTGGCGGACTTGAATTTAAAAGTTGGCGGATTGATGTCGCAAATTGTTAAATCGGCATTTTTCGGGAGGCTTGGCAATTCTTTGGTTTGAATAATTACTAAATTTGGAGTTTCGTTAGTAGGTAAATAGCCTTTGGAGCCGATTCCGCGACTTATAGAAATGCGAATTATTCCATCTTGTAAATTATTCTTTTTTATTAGATTATAACATTTTGTTTCAATATTTTGAAAATCGGCGGTTAATTTTAAATTTACCAATCCAATTTTGATTCTTGCTAAATGAGCTTCAAAATTTATAATTTTTTTTTCAATAAATCGACAAGTTTCAAACAAACCATCACCAAATAAAAAACCTCTTTCATCAATGCTTATCAAGGCTTCGTGATGATTTAATATTTGCTCATTTTTATAAATAAATTTATTGTTTTTGTTTTTGGTTATCATTTTTTATGAAGAAAATTAGTTTTAAAATAATTGTTAAAATTGTTATTTTTTTGACAATTATACTCGCATTGGCCTTTGGTGCGGTTGCTACTTATTACTGCATCGGCATGCCAAGTCTCGATGATTTAGAAAATCAAAATTCTAAACAAATTGTGCGTCTAAACTATGACAATCAAAATTTAATTATCAATCGTAGCGAAATTTATCAAAGCGAAGTGAGTTATTATGAATTGCCGACGAACCTTGTAAATGCTGTGATTGCGACCGAAGATCGTAAATTTTTTTCTCACGGCGGAATTGATTATTTAGCAATAATTCGTGCTTATTTTGCCAATAAACAAGCCGGAAAAATAGTGCAGGGCGGGAGCACGATTACTCAACAATTGGCAAAATTATTATTTCTAAAACCCGAAAAAACCTTTCGTCGCAAAGTCCAAGAAGCCTTACTTGCTCTTCAGCTTGAGAAAAATTTTACCAAAGAACAAATTTTAACTTTTTATTTAAATCGAGCTTATTTTGGATCGAATAATTATGGCATTGGCAACGCTTCCAAACAATATTTTAATAAAGAAGTTGCACAATTAAATATTCAAGAATCGGCGTTGCTTGCAGGATTATTAAAAGCGCCATCAAAAATTTCGCCAAAAAATAATCCCGAACTTGCCAAAAAACGCACCCGAACTGTGTTGAGGGCGATGCAAGAATGCGGATATTTGGACAAAAATTTTAAAAATGAAGAAAATAATGAAGAATTTTTTCGCGAAGATTTTGGTCAACGTTTTTATTTTGCCGATTACGCTTATCAACAAATTTTTGAATTTATTAATAAAGAAAATTTTCAAGATAAAATTCTCAAAGTTACCACGACTTTAAATGAAAAATTACAAAATAATTTAGAAGAAATTTTGAATAAATTTAGCAAAAATAATGCCGAAAAATTATTGAACGCCCAAATTGCGGTAGTGGTTATGGACAAGAGTGGGGCGGTTTTAGCGTTATCGGGTGGCAATAATTATCAACAATCGCAATTTAATCGAGCAATTTTGGCAAAACGTCAATCCGGCTCGGCGTTTAAAACTTTTCTTTATCTAAGTGCCTTTGAAAATGGTTATAAAATTGACGATATTTTTGAAGATAAGAGAGTTAGAGTAAGTAATTGGCTTCCCGATAATTACGAAAGTAATTTTTTGGGAGAAATTACTTTAAAAAGAGCATTTGCTAATTCTTCAAATTCAGTGGCGGTTCAGCTTTCTAAGCTTGTTGGTGCTAAAAAAATTGCGCAAACCGCAAAATTAAGTGGAATTACTTCAAAAATTGATGAACATGATTTAACAATTTCTTTAGGTACTTCGCAAATTTCGCTTTTTGAACTTACCAGTGCTTACGCCACGATTGCCAATGATGGAACACCAGTAATTCCTTATGTAATTTCGCAAATTAGCAATCAAAATGATGAAATTTTATATCAAAAATCAGGTTCCAAATTAGAGCAAATTTTTTCTACAAAAGCGATTGAGGCGACAAAAATTATTTTGAGAGAAGTGGTGGCAAGTGGTACGGGAAAAATCGCCAATATTAATTCTAATATTTATGGCAAAACCGGAACTAGTCAAAACTTCCGCGATGCTTGGTTTGTAGGTTTTGATGATGAAAAAATTGTTGGAATTTGGATTGGCAATGATGATAATTCGCCAACGCAAAAAATTACGGGCGGAAGTTTGCCGGCTGAATTATTTAGCAAAATTATGGCAAATTAATTAATTTTTTTGAATCTATTTTTAAAAATTTTTAAAAACATAGTTTTTTTTAAAAAAAATAAATTAGAGTTTGAATTTGATTTTTAAAAATTAATCAATTTAACTTAATTTAAGCTTTAATCTATAGTTTACATCCACATGAATTCAGAATTAAAATTTAAAAGAATACTTTTTAAAGTTTCGGGCGAAGCGATGATGGGCGACCTTCAATTCGGTCACGATGTCAAAGCTATTCAAAAAATTTGCCAACAAATTATTTCTGCCCATCAATTAGGTTGTGAAATCAGCGTAGTTGTTGGCGGTGGCAATATTTTTCGCGGTGTTTCAAAGGCGGCGGAAGGGATGGAGCGAGTCACGGCCGATTATATGGGAATGCTTGCCACCTGTATTAATGG
Organism: Rickettsiales bacterium; assembly: GCA_005787525.1. GTDB lineage: Bacteria > Pseudomonadota > Alphaproteobacteria > Rickettsiales > UBA1997 > CAILUF01. The sequence continues at coordinate 6,231 of SYAR01000026.1, read as the reverse complement.
CTTAGCTCTTCAAAGTGCTTTAGAAAAACATGATCTTGAGACGCGAATGTTGTCGGCGATCCCTATGAATAACGTCTGTGAGCCTTATTTAAAAAGACGTGCGGCACGCCATCTTGAAAAAAAACGCATTGTTATTTTTGCGGCGGGAACGGGTAATCCATTCTTCACCACCGACACGGCGGCCGTTCTTCGCGCCGTTGAAATGAATTGCGATGTAATTTTAAAAGGAACGCAAGTCGACGGCGTTTATTCTGCCGATCCCAAGCTTGATAAAAACGCTACTCGCTATGAAGAACTTAAATATATCGATGTTATAAAACAAGATTTGAGGGTTATGGACCAAACAGCCATAACGCTTGCCAAAGATAATAAATTGCCGATTATAGTGTTCTCGATCAAAGAGCAAAATGCTCTCCAAGAAGTTATTTTAGGCAAGGGAAAATTTACAATAATCAATTAAATTTTTAAATTATGATAAATCAATTAGCCGATAAAGCTCGAAAAAAAATGGACGATACTCTTGGTTCTTTAAAAAGAGATTTGGATAGTATTTCAACTGGTCGCGCCAGCCCTAATTTACTCGATACGGTTCGAGTTGAAGTTTATGGTCAATTCATGCCGATTTCACAATTAGCCAACGTTTCAGTGCCCGAAGCCACAACGCTTTCGATTCAAGTTTGGGACCGTGAAAATGTTAGAGCGGTTGAGAAAGCAATCACTAATTCAAATTTAGGTTTTAATCCAGTGGTTGATGGCACTTTACTTCGAATTTCAATTCCTAAACTTAGTGAAGAACGTCGTCGCGACTTAGTTAAGCTTGCCAAAAAATATGGCGAAGATAAAAAAATTGCATTACGCAATATTCGTCGTGATGCCCTCGATGATTTTAAGAAAAATGAAAAAGAGCTTGGTGCTTCAAAAGATCAAGTTCATGGTTTTACCGAGATTGTTCAAAAAATTACCGATGAATTTGTTGCCAAAGTTGATCAAATGGTTGAAGGCAAGGAAAAAGATTTAATGAAAATTTAATTTTCGTGTTAAATTTTTTTTCCAAAAAAACATCGAAAAATTCTTTAGCTAAAATTCCCGATCACATTGCGATCATAATGGACGGTAACGCTCGCTTCGCCAAAAGCAAATCTTTGCCAATTAAAATTGGACATAAAATGGGAGCGGATAATGTACAAAAAATTACCGATAATTGCATTGAAATTGGCGTAAAATATTTATCAATTTACGCCTTTTCTTCGGAAAATTGGAATCGCCCGCAAGAAGAAGTTAAATATTTGATGGATTTACTTTATGATTATCTCGCGAAAGAATCGTCGGAATTAATGAAGCGTGGAATAAAAATTATTGTGTCGGGAAACCTTGATAATGTTGAAGAGCGGTTAAAAAATAAAATTGCACAAGTTGAAGAATTATCAAAAAATAACACCAAACTTACGCTCAATGTGGCGTTTTCTTATGGTGCTCGCCAAGAAATTGTTGACGCAATAAAGAAAATTGCTGTTGCGGTTAAAAATCAAGAAATTATCATCGGAGATATTAATGAAAATTTATTCAGCAATTATCTTTATCATCCAGAAATTCCCGATCCAGATCTATTGATTAGAACGGCGGGAGACTTGCGAATTAGCAATTTTTTATTGTGGCAAATTGCTTACACTGAACTTTATTTTAGTGAAAAATTTTGGCCAGAATTTAATAAATCCGAATTACTTAAAGCAATTAATAATTTTAACAAAAGAGAGAGACGCTATGGAAAAAGATAAGATTTTAAAAATTTTAAAATTGCCAATTTTGGTGTATAATTTTATTTTATTGATGTTCAATAAATTGGTAGCGCAGGTCCATTATCTTGATCCTTCCGACAATACTCGTAAAAGAATAATTAGTTCTTTGGTGATGGTTCCCATCGCATTATTTGCAATTTTTAGTTCACAAAAATTATTCATTTTTTTAGTGATTATGGTGGCGGTTTTGATGGCGTTTGAATGGGCGGAAATGTCGCGCAAAATGCCTGACAAAAAAAAGTGGCGTTGGATTGGATTTTTTTATATCGCAATCCCGCTTTATTGTGCGGTTTCAATTCGCATTCTTGATAATGAAATTTTATTTTGGATGTTTGCCATAATTTGGGCGACCGATATTTTTGCTTTTTTTGCCGGAAAATCTTTGGGTGGTGCCAAAATTGCACCCGCAATTAGTCCAAATAAAACTTGGTCGGGTTTAATCGGTGGAGTGCTTGCGAGCATGGGAATTGGCATAATTTCTGCCATGATTTTCCCGGGAAGTATAATATTTTTCTTGATAATTAGTGTTTTGATTTCAATCGTCGAACAAATCAGTGATTTAGTCGAATCAAAATTTAAAAGAATTTTTGGAGTAAAGGATTCGGGCGATATTATTCCGGGACATGGTGGCGTTTTAGATCGCCTTGACGGCATGATCCTCGTGGCTCCACTGGTTTGGTTAATAATTTTAATTTTCCCTTCGCAATTTGGTTTGGCATAAGAATTTATGAATTTACAAAATGACTTTTTTGAAATCGCTGGCAAGAAATTTCATTCAAGATTATTAGTCGGAACTGGCAAATATCGTGATTTTCAAGAAACAGCTCAAGCCGTTGAGGCATCTGGTGCTGAAATCGTTACTGTGGCACTGCGTCGCGTCAATATAGAGAAAAAAGGCGAAGCGATGTTGCAAGATTTTTTAAGCCCACAAAAATATACTTATCTTCCAAATACTGCAGGTTGTTTTACCGCTGAAGATGCAGTTCGAACTTTGCGTTTAGCACGTCAAGCTGGAGGCTGGAATTTGGTAAAACTCGAAGTTTTGGCGGATGAAAAAACTCTTTATCCCAATGTTGTTCAAACTATCAAAGCCTCGGAACTGTTGATTAAAGAGGGTTTTGAAGTGATGGTTTATACTTCCGATGACCCAATTGTTGCCAAAGAACTTGAAGATATTGGTTGTTGTGCAATTATGCCTTTGGCGGCGCCGATTGGCTCTGGACTTGGTATCCAAAATCCTTTAAATATTCAATTTATTATCGAGCAATCGAAAGTACCGGTTTTAGTTGATGCTGGTGTCGGGACGGCTTCAGACGCCTCAATCGCCATGGAATTAGGTTGCGATGGCGTTTTGATGAACACGGCAATTGCTAAAGCTAAAAATCCAATTTTGATGGCTCGAGCCATGAAATTAGCGGTTGAAGCCGGCAGGTTGGCTTTCTTAGCGGGAAGAATGGAGAAGAAAAATTTTGCTTCGCCATCTTCGCCAATTAATGGAAAAATTACTTAATTTATGACTCACAAATTTCATTCTTCAATCCTTCGTGCCTATGATATCAGGGGCATTTATAATCAAACACTTTTTGATAATGACGCTTATTTCGTTGGGCGTTGTTTCGCTAAAATTCTTCACCAAAATAATAAAAATAAAATGGCGGTGGCATGCGATGGACGCTACAGTTCAACAATTCTTAAAGAGCGTCTTATTCAGGGTTTATATGATAGTGGCATTGAAGTTATCGATATTGGTTTAGGGCCAACGCCGATGCTTTATTTTTCAGTTTATGAATTAAATCTTGATGCTGGAATTATGGTGACAGGATCGCACAACCCGAAGGACCATAATGGTTTTAAAATGATGATAAAAAATCAAAATTTTCACGGTGCCGATATTTTGGGATTGGCAAAAATTCTCGAGAAGCAAGATTTCGTAAATGCCGAAGGCTCGGTTGCGGAATTTGATATTCGTGAAAAATATTTAAATCGCTTACTCGCTGATTGTGAATTGTCGCAAAGCGATAGCGGATTGCTCAATGAAGTTGAAAATTTTGAAGGATTAAAAAAATTGAAAATCGTTTGGGATGCTGGCAATGGCTCGGCAGGAGAGATTATGACAACATTGTCGCAAAGAATTTATGGCGAACATATTTTGCTTTTTAATGAAATTGATGGCGATTTTCCGAATCATCATCCCGACCCGACCGAGGCCAAAAATTTAAAAGATTTAATCGCGGTGGTGAAGGAGCAAAAATGCGATTTTGGTATCGCATTTGATGGCGATGGCGATAGAATTGGCGTAGTTGACGGTGATGGCGAAATAATTTGGGGCGACCAATTATTAATTTTTTTCGCGCGCGAAATTTTAGCAAAAAAACGCGATGCCACAATTATCGCCGATGTCAAAGCCAGCGGTTCTTTATTCGCCGAAATTACTAAAGCGGGAGGCGAGGCGGTGATGTGGAAAACGGGGCATTCACTCATAAAAGCCAAAATGAAAGAATTGAATGCAAGCCTTGCCGGCGAAATGTCGGGACATATTTTTTTCGCCGATAAATATTATGGTTTTGACGATGCACTTTACGCTTCAATTCGTTTAATCAATATCATGGCAAACTCTTCGCAAAGTTTGTCGCAAATGCGCAAAGAATTGCCAAAAACTTTTTCAACCGCCGAAATTAGAATTGAAACTTCCGAAGAAAAAAAATTCGCAATCATTGAAGATTTAAAAAATTTATTGCATAAAAATAACGAAAAATTTGTTGATATTGATGGCATTCGAGCCCAGAGTTCTGAAGGTTGGTGGCTGATTCGTGCTTCAAATACTCAATCAGTTTTAGTGGCAAGATGCGAAGCTAATTCGCCACAAAATCTTGAGAAAATGAAAAATAATTTACGCGAAAAACTTAATTTTTGTAACATCAAAATCCCGCATGAATTGCAATAAAAATGACATGAAGATTATTGGTTTAAGCGGTGGCATTGCCTCTGGAAAAAATGCTGTTGCCAATATTTTTTTTGAATTAGGCATTGAGGTTTTTGATGCTGACGCTGAAGTTCATAATCTATATTTGCACGATCAAAAAATTATTGAATTAGTGGCTCAAAATTTCTTAGAAACTTTCGATGGAAAAATTATTAATCGCCAAATTTTAAGTTCAATAATTTCAAAAAATCCTGATCAAATTCATGTTTTAGAAAAAATTATTCATCCAAAAATTCGCGAAATTTATCAAAATTTTTTAGAAAAAAATTTGCAAAAAAAAGCCGATTTTGTGGTGATAAATATTCCGCTTTTGCTTGAATCAAATCAATATAAAACTGATAAAATTATTGCCATCATTGCCGATGAAAAAACGCGACAAGACCGCTATATTCAACGAGTTGTGGCTGATTTAAAAAATGCCAATCCCGATTTAATCAATGAATTGAAAAATAAATTTTTATTGTTGAAAAATAAACAAATTAGCGACGCTGAAAGAATTAAAAACGCCGATTTTGTCATTCAAAATGATGGAAATTTAGCGGATTTAAAACAAAAAACTTTAGAGATTTATCGCAAAATATTTTAATTTTAACTTCATTTTTTTAACAATTTTTTTAAAAAATTCTAAACTTTAAAATTTATCTCCTATGTGCTGGAGGTTTTGATGGAGTGCTTGAAGAACTTGGGGCGGGCTGGGGTGGTTGATTTGCATTTTGCCTTTCTACAGCACTTTCTAATTTTTTTAAAAAATCGGGATCAGAATTATTTATTCCTAATTCTAAAGCAAAAGAACTAGCTCTTATTTGGGCTTCATTCATTCTTTGCATTTTTAAATTTTCTTGAACATTCTTTTTTGTTTCTTCACTTTGTAAAGTTGCTATTGTAATTCCAGTTTTCTCTATAAACTGGTTAAGGGCATTTTGTGCTAGATCTAAATTTTCTCCAATAGCATTTGATTTGTTAATTTCTTCATTAATAACGGCATACCGAAATTCACGTCCAATTTTATTATAATTATTCAATAATTTTAAACCTTCACCGATTATTAAATCTTTAATTATTACGTTTTCACCTACGTAATCAAGTGAAGAGACTTCCGTGGGTAATATTTTTTTTTCGAAAATTAATGATTTTAATCTACTAATTTTATCAGTATTATTTTCTAATAAACAATCTATCAAAAGAGCTTTTATTTTTTCATCTTTTGCTGTTTCTGCGAGCAAAATTTTATATAAAATATTTTCTTTTTCCTGTTGAATTTTCAAATAATCTTCTTCATTTGATGTTCCTGAAGTAGGACTTTCAATCATGCTCTTTACGATGTCTCTAATTTTTATTTTCATTAATTCTGTTTTTAGTAGAATAAGAGATTTATTTGCAATCTTTTTTCCCATTTCTTCTTCTTGCTCTCGTTCTTGATATTTCAAATAATCGTTAATTTTTGATAATGCT
>SYAR01000025.1 GCA_005787525.1 Rickettsiales bacterium | reverse complement strand
GGATCCTTATTTCTCTAATTACGGGATTAGTTTTTGTAAATTATTTTAACGATTCACTAAATTTACTAAAAAAAATAGTAAATCTCAACTTTGATGAAATTTCTTTAAAAATTATTGGCTGGATTTCAGGCATTGGTTTTATGACTTATTTAATGGCGGGATTCGCTCGCGAACAAGTTTGCGCTCATATGTGCCCTTACGCGCGCTTCCAATCTGTAATGTTTGACGATAATACTTTAATCATTTCTTACGATAAAAAACGTGGCGAGGAGCGAGGAAAATGGCATCGCGGTGAGAGTTTTGAAAATCGTGGACATTGCATCGATTGCAAACAATGTGTCGTGGTTTGCCCTACGGGAATCGACATTCGCAATGGTTTACAAATGGAATGTATTGCTTGCGGTTTGTGCATTGATGCGTGTGATGAAGTGATGGAAAAAGTCGGTTTACCCAAAGGTTTAATTCGCTACGACACCCTCTCCCACTTACTTGATCCGCTTCCGCAAAAAAAATTCCGTTTTTTTCAAGCGCGCACTTTTTATTATAGTGCAATTTTAATTTTGGTTGCTTCATTGATGCTTACAAGCTTGATTTACAAGCCTCAAATCGAAACTTCGATTTTTCAAGAACGCAATCCGCTTTTTATAACTCTAAGCGATGGCTCGATCCGCAATGTTTATAATCTCAAAATTATTAACAAAAATCACCAAAATAAGAAATTTTCTTTGGCGATTTCTAAGCCAATTTTTGCCGAAATTAAAATTTCTAATCATGATGAAAAAAATCTTACGATACCAGCCGAAACAGCGCTTGACTTGAAGGTTTTCGTTACAATTCCAGCCCAAAAAATTGATGAAATTAGCGAAGATCAACTTTTAATTGAAATGATTTTGGAAGATTTGGACACAAAAAAAATCGAAAAAATCTCAACGATTTTTATTGGGAAATAAATTATAAAATTATTTTAGGATGATTTGTAAATGGATTTATATATTTTTTTAAGAAATTTCTGCAATTTACATATACGCAATACTACTTGCTCCACATATACTACTTCTTTTACTTATTGTTGTTATTATATCCCTATTTTTTATTATTACATTTTTTTTATTAATTTCCCAATATTCACCAATAGGTTTAATTTGATATAAATCCGATACTACATTAGTAGGGTCATCAACAACCTCAAAGTCAGAATTATTCAATTCAAGTATCGCCATGATTTTTTCATTTTTATAAATTTTATAGCATTTTTTTTCAATATGAGTTGAATCTGTAAAAGTTGGATTTGGAGTTGGATTAAGTGTGTTTTTTCGAACACAATCTCGTTTTCTCTCTACTGAACACAGATTAAATATTGTAGAAAAAAAATCAAAAACTTCATTTTCAGGATCTATCTTCGGAGTATCTTTTAATGGAAGTGTTTTGGATGAATTCTGTCTAGACCTTTCTACTTTATTATGTTGAAAAATAGACTTATTTATTTCATCCAAAGCTTCAAACAACCCAAGCATAATCTACAACAAAACTCTCGCCCATTTACCCTTATCTTTTTTGAAGAAATTATCGGCTTTGATATTGGGGCAATTTGGCGAATTTTCAAAAAAATAAAAACTCCGAGAAAAATCATTTAAAAAATCTTGACTTGGTTCGTCTAAAAAAATCAGATAATGTGCATTATTTAAATTTTTTTCTTCATTAGAAATTAAAATTGGTTGTTCGACGCTAACAAAATCCTTATCAAAAATTGTTACATGCGGAATAAATTTACTGCGTCCATAACTCCATAAAGAAGCATCTATTTCTTTAATTTTTTCAAGGTTTTTGATAAAAATAAAAGCACGTTTTTTTTCATCGAGAATCTTGAGAAGCACTGGACCCATTGCTTTAACAACCCCTTCATCAACTTCGTAAAAATTAATTTCTTTTTTCATAATTATTTATAAAAAATTATTAAATTCATTAATAACTTGTTGATAAAGTTCTCTTTTAAAATTAACAATTAATGCTATTAAATTTATTTTGTCAACCCATTTCCACTCACAAAATTCTGGCTCTTGCGAAGAAATATTAATATTGGAATCATCGCCCTCAAATTCAAGTAAATACCATCTTTGTCTTTGCCCTAAATATTTACCGCCCCAAAATTTTTTTTGCAATTTATAAGGCAAATCATAATAAAAATAATTATCACTTTTTTTGATAATTTTAACAAAATTATTGGCAATTCCCGTTTCCTCAAAAAGCTCACGAAACATTGCCACATCTTCATCCTCGCCGACATCAATTCCACCCTGAGGCATTTGCCATGAGTCGGACTGATTGTCGATTCTTTTGCCGACAAAAATTTTTTTATGCTTATTTACGAGCATAACACCAACGCCACTTCGATATAAGTGGTTTGGTCGCTCTTGTTGATTAATGTTTTTTGCGATGGTTGACATAATGGATTTTTTAGCTAAAATTTATTTATAAATACACATTAAAGTTTTTTAATTCAAAAATCAAACAATGAAATTTATCTCAACTCGATTATCGGCGCCAATTTTAAATTTTGAAGATGTAATATTTCAAGGTTTAGCAAGTGATGGCGGGCTTTATATCCCAGAATTTTTACCAAGTTTTGATGAAAAAAAACTGCGAGAATTACGCAAAATGTCTTATCAAGAATTATTTTTCGAAATCACACGCATTTTTGTCGATAATGAAATTCCCAATGATGAATATAAAAAAATTATTGAGAAATCTTATGCGACCTTCTCTCATCAAGCTATAGCTCCACTTAAACAACTTGATAAAAATCATTATTTACTGGAATTATTTCACGGTCCAACTTTAGCTTTTAAAGATTTTGCTTTGCAATTTTTGGGCAATGTTTTGGATTATTTTTTAAAAATTCGTAATCAAAAAATTGTAATTATTGGTGCCACTTCGGGCGATACTGGTTCGGCGGCAATTCAGGGTTGCATGCATTGCAAAAATGCCGAAATTTTTATCATGTATCCGCATCAAAAAGTTTCCGAAGTTCAACGTCGCCAAATGACGACGGTTATTCAAGATAATGTTTTTAATATTGCTCTAAATGGTAATTTTGATGATTGTCAAAATCTGGTGAAAAAAATGTTTGGCGATCAAGATTTCCTCAATGGCAAAAAAATGGTGGCGGTAAATTCGATTAATTTTGCTCGAATTATGGCACAAATTGTTTATTATTTTTATAGTGCTTTGCGTCTTGCCTGCGATGAGAAAACTCCAATTTCATTTTCGGTTCCAAGTGGCAATTTTGGCGATATTTATGCTGGATTTTTGGCAAAAAAAATGGGACTTAATATTAATAAACTCATTATCGCCACTAATTCCAACGACATTTTAACACGCTTCATCGAAAATAACGATTATAGCAAAAAAGACATGATTGAAACTCTGTCTCCGAGCATGAATATTCAAGTCGCCAGCAATTTTGAAAGATTAATTTATGACGCTTTAAAAGCTCAAAGAATCGAACAAAAAACTCCCGAAATAATTAATGATTTTTTACGCACAGGAATTTTAAAAATGCCTTCGGAAATTCACAAAAATATTCGCAAAGATTTTTGCGCTTTTAAAATTAACGACGCCGAAACCATCGAATCGATTCAAAAATATTACGAAAAAACCGGGGAAATTCTTGACCCGCATACCGCCATCGGCACTTTAGCAACTGAGAAATTTATGGAAACTTCCGATTATCACGGTGAAGCGATCGTTACTTTGGCGACGGCACATCCCGCTAAGTTCCCCGACTCGATTGAAACCGCAAAAATTCCGCAACCAAAATTGCCAAATTTTTTAAATGATTTATTTGAAAGAGAAGAAAAATTTTCCATTTTGGAAAATAATCTCGATGTGGTGAAGAAATTTATTTCAGCAAAAATATAATTTGAAATGGCTCCAAATCTTGGTTTCGCATCGTTAATTTTAAATTTATCGACAACTTTATTTGGAACTTTTTTTTATTTTTTTTATCGTCAAAAATATCGCGACCAAGATTTTACTAAAATCTATTTAATGCTTTGCTTCGTAAGCTTTGGAGCCTCAATTTTATCGCAAATTTTCCTAATTTATAGTTTTATAATTTCCGATTATTCGGTTACCAATGTTTACGAAAACTCACATCATCTCAAGCCCCTACTTTACAAAATAGCAGGCTCGTGGGGCAATCATGAAGGCTCGATGTTATTGTTAATTTCGGTTTTATCTTTTTATAATTTAATTTTTGCGTTTTTTAGCAAATTGCCCAACATCATAAAAATCAATTCGATTGCCACTCAAAATTTTATTATCACTCTTTTTTGCGCCTACACCGCCCTCACCTCAAACCCATTTTTAAGAATCTTTCCAACACCACAAAACGGGCTTGGACTCAATCCAATTTTGCAAGATATCGGCTTGGCCCTTCATCCGCCGATGCTTTATTTTGGTTATCTTGGCTTTAGTCTAGTTTTCGCCATCACAATCGGATCCTTAATTTCAAAGGATTTCAACGATAAAGTTATAAAATCACTTCGTTATTTGGTTTATTTTTCATTCATGATTTTAACTTTAGGAATTGCTCTTGGCTCTTGGTGGGCTTATCGCGAACTTGGTTGGGGCGGATATTGGTTTTGGGACCCGGTTGAAAATATTTCATTAATGCCATGGATTTCAGCAATCGCCCTAATCCACGCCCTCAAGCTCGCCAAAGAAAATTCCGCCATGAAATCTTGGAGCGCATTTTTAGCAATCCTCACCATGATTTTATGTTTGCTCGGAATTTTTTTAACCCGCTCCGGCGTTTTAACTTCGGTTCATTCCTTCGCCATCAGTGCCAATCGCGGTTTCTTCGTTATTTTTTTAATCTCAATAATTGGCGGATTTGGCTTATATATTTTTGCCAAGAATTTAAATTTTATCAAAATTTCCAAGGAAAATTTACAAAAAAATCGTCAATTATTTTTGATTATTGCTAATAATTATTTTCTGATCACCGCCCTTCTCGTTGTTCTTATCGGAACAATTTACCCAATTTTATCTCGCGGTTTATTTAATCAATTTATTAGCATCGGCGCCTCTTATTATAATCAAGTTTTCGGAATTTTGCTCGTGCCTTTTTTTATTTTTTTTATCGCCAATTCAATCAAATTTAAAAAAATATTAAAACCCGCCAACGCCATTATTTTAGTGGCTTCAACCCTCATCACCGCAATTATTTTTTATATTTTTAAAAATATCGAATGGCTAATTTTGTTAAATTTATTTTTAGCAATTTACGCTTTAATTTTAAATTTTTATCATTCCAAAAAACTCATTTCAACCCTTGCCCATGGCGGTTTTTTACTAATTATGATTGGCGTTATAATTTCTAATGCGGGTGCTGAAATTAAGGAAATTAATTTACAAAAAAATCAAACTTTTGCGATCAATAATTTCGATATTAAATTTTCTAATCTCGATTATCGCGCCGATAAGAATTTTATTGCTCGCATCGGCGTTTTTGAAGTAACGAAAAACAACAAAATTATCACAACGCTAAAACCCGAATTAAGACTTTATCCAATCAATGATCGCACCACCAATGAGAGTGCCATTTATCATCATCCGCTTTATGATTTATATGTCGTCATCGGCACTAAAGATGAAAAAGAAAATTACGCCATTCGTGCTTATTTCAAACCGATGATTTCGTTAATTTGGATCGGCGTCGCCTTAATTTTCTTCGGAATTTTGAGTGGTTTTTTAAAAATTTTCGTCAAAAGTTCTTGATTAAAAAATAAAATTTCTTCCATAAAAATATTTATTGTTTTAATATATGTTAAAACAATAGAAAACCTAATTTTTTATAAAATTTTTATGAAAATAATAATTTATCGCCAAGCCAAATCCGCCATGCAATCAGGCAAATTAAATTGTAAAAAATGGCTTGCAACGCCAATCGAAGAAACCAATTCACGCACAATCAATGATTTAACGCGTTGGGTTTCTAGCGATAACACGCAAACGCAACTTAAATTTGAATTTACCAACAAAGAAGATGCGATTGACTATGCCGTCAAAAATAATTTTGAATATGAAGTTGTTGAACCGCAAGAGTTCAAAATAAAACCCAAATCTTACGCTGAAAATTTTACCAATTAAAACATGACAATTATCAACACCATCGCTCAAAAAATTCATTTGAAAAAATCAATAATTGACGATTTTTTTACACAAAAATTTAACGAAAATCCGGCTTTTTTTTATAACTCGATTGATTTAAGGCATAGTTCTCATAAAATCTCCGCGATCGACACCAATTGCTATCCGGCAGGCTTTAATAATTTATCAGAATCGGGTAAAAATATTGCCGAAAATTTGGTCGCCAAATTTTTGTCAAAAAATTTTTCCACGATTCCAAAAAATATTTTTATCATTCCCGAAAATCACACGCGCAATATGCGTTATCTCGAAAATTTGGCAATAATTGTTGAGATTTTACAACGTCAAAAATGTCAAGTTTTTGTGGCAACTTACAATCCAGAAATAATTTTAAAAACGGTTTTAACTCTTGAAAATCAAAGCACTATAACTCTTTATCCTTTGCAAAAAATTTCTGGAAAATTGGCGATTGAAAATGAAAATAATCAACATATTTTTGCCGATTTAGCAATTTTAAATAATGATTTAACCAACGGAATTCCCGAAATTTTAAATAACATCTCAACCCCCGTCAATCCTTCGATTGCCATGGGTTGGCATCAACGCACCAAATCACAACATTTTACTATTTATAATCAAATTGCCGATGAAATTGCCAAAATTTTAGATCTCGATCCTTGGCTTATTTCTTCAATGCATGAACATTGCGAAGACATTGATTTCAAAGAAAGTATTGGGCTTGAATGTTTGGCAAAAAATGTTGATAAAATTTTAAAAAAAATCGCCGAAAAATATTTAGAATATAATATTAAAGATCAACCATATTGCTACATCAAAGCCGATAACGGAACCTACGGAATGGCGGTTTGGACAGTATCAAATCCGCAAGATGTTCTTGAGATAAACAAAAAAGAACGTAATAAAATGAATATGTTAAAAGGCTCGACCCAAACCCACAAAGTCATGATTCAAGAAGGCATAATTACCGCCGATAAAATTAATAATAATCCTTGCGAACCCATGATTTACATGATTAACGGCAATGTTGCTGAAAATTTATTTCGCACTAATCAATCTCGCGACGATCACATAAGTTTGAACGCTAGCGGAGCCAGTTTTTATAATCTTGAAAATTTACCTCAAGAAAGTAATTTTACCGATTCGAAAAATAATTTTATAATTACTTACGAATTAATTGCCAAGATGGCGTCTTTAGCCTCAGCAATCGAACTTCAATTTTTAAAAAATTTATGAACAAAAACTCACATCCAATCATCGGCATTTTGCCCGATTTTCAAGAAGGTACAGCCAATGGTTATTCTAAAAAAGATCATTATGCTATTCGTGCTAATTATGTCGACGCCATCATTGAAAATGGCGGTTTTCCCATTTTATTTACTTACAATTACGACGCCATCGACACTTATTTATCAATGATTGATGGCTTAATGGTTGTTGGCGGATATATGGATATCAGCCCTTCGCGTTATGGCGAAGATTTTGTCCATCCAACCGTTAAACTTAATTTGCCGAGAGAAAATTTCGAACATGAAATTGTCAGCAAAGCTTTGAAAACTAATTTACCGATTTTTGGGATTTGCAACGGCATGCAATTAATTAGCGTTTTAAAAGGCGGAAAAATTATTCAACATATTCCCGACCATCCACAATTAATGGATCATGAACAAAGTCATTTCGCCGAATTCAAAGAATATGGCAAACCCTATCACGAATTAAAAATTGAAAAAAATTCACAATTTTATAAAATCACCGAGCAAGAAAAATTTTCCGCCAATTCTTCGCATCACCAAGCAATTGGAAATGTTGGTAATGGTTTAAAAGTTGTTGCGACGGCTCCCGACGGCGTAATCGAGGCTTTTGAAAATCCCCATCATCCATTTTGCATTGGCGTTCAATGGCATCCCGAATACAAAACTTCTTCAGCCGATAATAAACTTTTTGAAGAATTTGTTAAGCAATCAGCTTCTTATAAAAAAATTAAAAATAATCATGGATAAAATTTCAAAAAATTTAGATGAAAATTCTAACGAAAAAGGCATTCGTGTTGCTAAAATAATTGCCCAAAGTGGTTTATGCTCTAGACGCGAAGCCGAAGCAATGATTTTAGAGGGTCGCGTTCAAGTTAATGGTAAATATATTGATCACCCCGCCCTTTTTATCACCGATCAATCAATCAAAGTTGACGGAAAATTAATTAACGAAAAACAACCAACGCGCTTATTTTTATTTTACAAACCCGTCGCCACAATTTGCACGACGTCAGACCCAGAGCGTCGCCCGACCGTTTTTAGTTTTTTTCCAAAAAACTTGCCACGCTTAATCAGCATCGGTCGCCTTGATTTTAACACCGAAGGTTTGTTGCTTCTAACCACTAATGGAGCGGTTGCGAGATATATCGAACTTCCCAAAAATAAATGGATTCGCAAATATCGTGCTCGCGTTTTTGGCACTCTCAATCACGAAAGGCTTTACGCTTTATCGAAAGGAATTTCGATCGAAGGCATCAAATATGGTCCAATCAAAGTTGAAATTGACACCGAAAAAGATTCAAATTCTTGGCTCACAATTTCTTTAACCGAGGGTAAAAATCGCGAGATTCGTAAAATTATGGAGCATATCGGCTTGCAAGTTAATCGCCTAATTCGCGTTTCTTTTGGCCCTTTTATCCTAGGAAGCATGAAGTCGGGCGAAATAGTTGAGGTTTCTAAAAAAGCTTTAAAAGCTTCGGTTCCAGAAATAATTTAATCAAAATATAAATGGTTTTTATCAATAATTTTATTAATAAAAATTGTTCAAAAATTTTTATAATTAGTTTTTTGATTTTATTTTTTGAATTAACTTTAATTCGTTACATAAGTGCAACAATTGTATCAATTAGCTTCTATTCAAACATAATTTTATTAGCGAGTTTTTTTGGCGTTGGAGGCGGATGTTTACTGAGCATAAGAAGAAATCTATTTAATTTGTTTCCCCCTTTAATATTGATTTTATTATTAATTCTAAACTCTCAACTTTTAGTGATTAATGCTTTGGAAAGCGAGATGTTAATGTTTCAAGACTTCGTAGGTGAATACAAAATACCAAGCTGGCTAATTGTAATTTTTATTTTTTCATTTGTTGCTTTTTTATTTTTAATCCTCGGTCAACAATTAAAATTGGCATTTCGTAATTTCGAAAAATCAATTGATGCCTATATTTTTGATCTACTTGGAAGCCTTGTTGGTGTTATAGCATTCAACATTCTTTCTTATTTTGAATTGGGATTTATGTATTGGATTTCCATTACTTTTATTTTGTGGCTTATCATCAATCGCACTCACAAAAATCCAACAAAAAACAAAAAATATGACTCAATTTTTGTTTGGATATTAGTAATTTCTTTTGCGCTATTTTTAAATATTATTCATGAAAATTCTTGGTGGTCAAAATATTATTTTATCAAATTGACGGAATTTAAAAAAGATGAATATTATCATATATTCACCAATAAAACAGGGCATCAAGCCATGGAAAAAAAACCAAAATTGTGGTTTTATCGAATACCTTATGATTCATTTAAAAATCCACAATATGATGATGTTTTGATAATAGGAGCTGGAAGCGGTCAAGATGCTTCGATTGCATTACAGCATAACGTAAAAAATATTGACGCCGTTGATATCGAACCGAGATTAGTCGAAATTGGCAAGGAATATCATCCACTTAAGCCATATAGCGATCCGCGAGTTAAAATTACCATAGCCGATGGCAGAAATTTTATCGAAAATCAAAAAGACAAAAAATATGATTTAATAATTTTTGCCTTAACTGATTCTTTAACATTGGCTTCCAACAGCTCAAACACAAGGCTAGAAAGCTATTTAATGACGGTAGAATCTTTTGCCAAAGCTAAATCTCTTTTAAAAGAAAATGGTATGTTGATGCTTTATAATAATTATCGCAAAGATTGGTTGATTGAAAAATTAACAAAAATATTAGAACAAAATTTTCCTGATAAAGTTTTGGTGATTACTTCAAAAATTGACGAAAGTGCACTTTTAATGGGGGGCAATAAAATTGCCGACTTCAATGAAGCTAGATTTATAAAAGAAAAAACCAAATTATCTTTTAAAAAAACTTCTGAAATCAATCCAGAAAATCAAGTTGGAACCGACAATTGGCCGTTTTCTTATTTATTTAAACCCTTAATTCCAAGATCATATTTAACTATAATTTCATTCATTATATCGTTAAGTGGCTTAGCGGTATTTTTATTTTTAAAAAAATATAAAGCGGAAGAGAATAACAAAAATTTATCTTGGCAAAAATTCTTAAAAATTATTCCTTGGCACATGTTTTTTTTAGGTGCTGGTTTTATGCTTCTGGAAACTAAAAATATTATTAATTTCCAATTGCTTTTTGGATCAACTTGGATTGT
This sequence comes from Rickettsiales bacterium, assembly GCA_005787525.1. GTDB lineage: Bacteria > Pseudomonadota > Alphaproteobacteria > Rickettsiales > UBA1997 > CAILUF01. The sequence continues at coordinate 21,579 of SYAR01000025.1, read as the reverse complement.
TAATTCACTAGTTTTTGTTGCCATTTTAGGTCTCGCTTTAACTTCGGCAATTTTAACTAAAATGAAATTGATTTTTAATAAGAAAATTCTTTATTTTTTAATGATTTTTGCCATTGCAATTTCAATTTTCTTTCCTTTGAAATCAATTATTGAATTACCTTTTTATTTAAAATATTTATCAGCAATTTTAATTTCATTATTGCCGATTTTTTTTGCCAATTTGATATTTTCAAACCATTTTTCTTATCAAAATAATGCCGAAATTTCTTTTGGATTAAATATGGTTGGAGCTCTTTTTGGTGGCCTTCTTGAGTATTTTTCTATGCTCTACGGCTATCATTTTTTGCTTTACTTAATTGGATTTTGTTATTTTGTGGCGATAATTTTTGTTGAATTTATTTATTGCAAAAAATTATAATTATGTGCGATTAAATTTGCGTTATTTTAATCCAATAACTTTATGTGTTTGAAGCGAAAGAAAATAGCCGTTTTCTTCGCAAAGATCCAAACATTTTTGTAAATTTTCTTTATTCTTTATTTCATTATATTCATCCATCGGCTGAACATAAATCGCAATATCTTGGCGACCAGACTGCCCTACTTCGCCGACCCCAGAATAATCTTCATTACTTGCCGAAATTATAAATTTTAAAGCATCAATTTTTGACAAAATATCGGGACGTAAAATATGATATTTATGATTGGAAATTTTGGGTGAACAAATAATTTTAACTTGAGGTGAAAGTTCTCGAAATATGGTGCCGTTAGTTTCGATTTGCACTAAAAAATTTAATAAAATTAATTCTTTACAAAGTTTTTCAATCGGTTGACGCATCGGCTCTCCGCCTGTGATAACCACTAATTTTCGAACAATTTTTTGTTGAGAATTTTTGGCGAGTTCAACAACTTTTTGTAAAATTTCGGTTAAAGAAAAATTTTTAAAACTATCAAATTCGGTATCGCAAAAATTACATTTTAAATTGCAACCGCCAAGGCGAATAAATATCGCCCCTTGCCCGACGAAAGGTCCTTCGCCCTGAAGGGTTGGGAATATTTCTTGAACATCCAAAAAATCGCCGGCATGTTGCTCAATTTTTAAAATTTTATTTTTACCAAACATAGACTCTTGAAAATATTTTTTTTGCAAACTAAATGATAAATTATTACAAAAAATCATCAACAAAATTTTTTTAATTATGCAAAAACTCAACGACAATAAAAGCTTTGTTATCAAAAAAGCCTTCAAAAAAATCATTTCATCAAAAATTACTTTTGCTTCAATTTTTTTAATCATCGGTTCGCTCTTAACCTATTCATGCCAACAGAATCATGATCAAAACCCTTATAAAAAAAGATATCACTCTCGTTTTTTTCATGATTTTGACGAAGATTTTGAAGCAGATTTTTTTGCCGATTTTGATGAAATGCATAAAAGAATGGAAAGAGCCTTCAAGACTCACCGCAAAATGATGCGACAAGCATTTGAAGAAAATAATAAAATTTTAGAAAATTCTAATTCATCAAAAATTCAAGCTTCTCTTCAACATTTTGAAGATGAAAAATCACATAATTTTGAATTAAAATTTTTGGGAATCAAACCCGAAGAAATTAATGTTTTAATCGAAAAAAATTATTTAATTTTTAGCTCAAAAAAAGCTGAAATTTTAAGCGCTAAAAATGAGGAGCAATCAATCCAGTCAAACTCAAATGCTGATTTTTATTACGCCAATTATTTACCCGAATATGATGAAAAAATTTCTCCAGAAATCATAAAAAATAATGAAAAAATTTCGGTAAAATTGTTTAAAAAAATTGTTAAAAATTCAGAAAATTCTGCGAAAAAAAATAAAAACAAAAAATAATGTTTATGTGGTCATTTTATTTATAATCAAAAATACATAATTGGGATGAGTTTTTAAAAGTAATTTACAATAATAAATATGCAATGTCCTCATTTTTTTAAACAAAAACTTCTTTCTAAGTTGAATGAATGAGAGCAAAAAAATTTTTTTTTGCCGAAAAATAAATCAAACCGAGATAAGAGAAGTCTCCGAAGCATTTAAAAAATTAGTTGAAATGCCACCAAATAAATTAAAAAATTTACGTAATTTGCAAAAAATAATACCGCAAGTTTTGAGTGAATTGAAAGCAAAAATAGCGGATTAACTCAAGCGAACCCTATAAGGTAATGAAAATTACAAACCTAATGCAATTAAGGTTTTAACATATTCATTTTTTGGCTTGGAAAAAATAGTGTTCGCGTCTTGATATTCAACGATTTCACCATCTTTTAGAACTGCAATAAAATCGCTCATTTTGGCAATCACTTCTAAATCATGTGAAATTAAAATATAAGAAATTTTTTGATGTTTTTGAATCGAAATTAATAAATTCAAAATGTCATTTTGCGTAGCAAAATCAAGTGCCGAAGTCGGCTCATCCAAAATTAAAATTTCTGGATTTAAAATTAAACTTCGTGCCAAAGCCACTCTCTGTCTTTGTCCGCCCGAAAGTTGATGCGGAAATTTATTAAATAAAATTTCATCAAGCTTCATTTTTTGCATTATTCCGCGAACATCTTTTTCAAAATTTTTAGAAGCAATTTTATGAATTATTAAACCTTCGGCAATAATGTCGCAAACCTTCATCCGCGGGTTCAAACTCGAATATGGATCTTGAAAAATTATTTGAATTTTACGACGCAATTCTACGCTATTTTTTTGCCAATTTTTATCACCAAATAAATTTACTTCTCCGTCAAATTTTATTAAATTAACCAAAGCTTTGGCGAGTGTTGATTTACCCGATCCGCTTTCGCCAATTATCCCCAAATTTTGCTGAGTGTTTAAAGAAAAATTTAAATTTTTATTAGCAAAAAATTCTTTATGTTTGACCGTTAAGTTTTTTACTTCTAAAATTTTATTATTAGCTTCAAAGCCTTTATTTTCAATATTTCGTGCAATTTCTAAATTAATATTTTTCTCACCAATTTCAATAATTTCATCCGCCAATTTTGCCACCGCTTTGCGATTGTGACTTATTAATAAAATGGCAATATTTAAATTTTTTGATAAATTTTTTAACAATTTTAAAATTTCATTTTGCACTACAACATCAAGCGCTGTCGTTGGCTCATCGGCAATAATAATTTGTGGATTATTAGCAATTGCAATCGCAATCATTACTCGTTGTTTTTGTCCACCCGAAAGTTGATGAGGATAACAATTTAACCTAGGAATCAGAGCATCGAGCTCAACATCTCTCATCAAACTATGCAAATGTTTTTTCAATTCATTTTTAGAAATTTTAGGATTATGAATTTTAATCGCCTCCTCAATTTGTTTGCCAATTTTATGAAGAGGATTAAGTGCGGTATTTGGATCCTGAAAAATAAAACCGATTTTTTTGCCACGAATTTTTTGCAAAGATTTTTCGTCAAGTTGCAATAAATTTTGATTTTCAAATAAAATTTCGCCACTAATTTTTGCGTTATTTAACAATCTTAAAATAGCGAGGGCGATGATTGATTTTCCTGATCCGCTTTGCCCAACCAATGCACAAATTTTAGCGGGTTTAAGTTCGCAACAAAAATTTTTAACCACTAAATTTTCTTGTTGGTTGCGATTTACAAAACTAATATTGAGATTGTTAATTTTTAGAAGCATTTTTTATAAAATTTTTTTATAATTCTTATTCTTTTTATCAAAAAATCAAATTAGTTTTATTATTTATGTCTAAAAAATTTATTATGTGGTTTCGTCAAGATTTGCGAATTAGCGACAATCCCGCCTTGCTCTCGGCGATTGAAAATGGCATCGTCATGCCGATTTATATTTTTGAAGAACAAATTGGCGAAAATAGGAAAATTGGCTCAGCGAGCAAATGGTGGCTTCATCACAGCTTAGATTCTTTAAATAAATCTCTCGATAATAAATTAAATTTTTATTGCGGAGAATCCAAAGAAATTTTAAAAAATTTAGTTGAGAAATTTGAAATTTCGGGAATTTTTTGGAATCGCTGTTATGAACCTCTGCGAATCGAAAAAGATCGTGAAATAAAATCATTTTTTAAACAAAAAAATATTATTGCCCAAAGTTTTAACGCCTCGCTTTTGTGGGAACCGCATGAAGTTTTGAAAAGCGATCAAACGCCTTATAAAGTCTTTACGCCTTACTACCGCAAAGGTTGCTTGCAAAAAACTGCACCACGAAAACCTTTAAAAAAACCTGAAAATTTTAAAATTTTTTACGACGAAAATAACAAAATTAAATTAAAAAATTTGCCACTTTTGCCGACAATAAAATGGGATCAAGAGATGAAAAATTATTGGCAAATTGGCGAAGATTTTGCTTACAAAAAAATGCAAAATTTTGTCAAAAATAATTTAAAAAATTACAAAGATGGACGCAATTTTCCGTCGCAAAATAATGTCTCTCGCCTATCTCCGCACTTACATTTTGGCGAAATTTCTCCGCATCAAATTTGGCATTTTTCTCAAGAAAATTATCGTGAAAAAACCGGCGAATTAAATCTCGATCATTTTTTAAGCGAGCTCGGCTGGCGTGAATTTTCATATTATTTACTTTTTCATTTTCCGCATTTGCCCGACAAAAATTTTCAACCACGTTTTGATAATTTTTTATGGCAAAAAAATGAAAATTTTTTAAAGGCTTGGCGTAAAGGGCAAACCGGTTATCCGATAGTTGACGCCGGCATGCGAGAGTTGTGGCAAACTGGTCAAATGCATAATCGCGTGCGCATGATCGTCGGTTCATTTTTAGTAAAAAATTTATTGCTCGATTGGCGTTTGGGTGAAAAATGGTTTTGGGATTGTTTGGTCGATGCCGATTTAGCGAGCAACTCGGCGAGTTGGCAATGGGTGGCTGGAAGCGGAGCCGACGCGGCGCCATATTTCCGCATTTTTAATCCGATTCTACAAGGCGAAAAATTCGATCCCGAGGGCGAATATACGCGAAAATTTGTGCCCGAATTAAAAAATTTACCAGCAAAATTTTTATACAAACCGTGGGAAGCTTCGACAGAAATTTTACAAAATTCAGGAATTAAATTAGGCAAAAATTATCCGCATCCGATTGTAAAAATTGATGAGTCGCGAGACTTGGCACTAAGCACTTTTAAGGCACTTCCAAAAATTAGCGACGAAGATAAATTAACTTAAAAATGGCTCATAAAAAACTTAATTTACCGCAAAAAATTTGCCAAAAATGCCAAAGACCTTTTGCGTGGCGAAAGAAGTGGGAGAAAGTTTGGGACAATGTTAAATTTTGTTCAGAAAAATGTAAAAAAATAAAAAAATGACATTAAAAAAAATTCAACAAATAATTTTTTTCAATATTTTATTGATAATTTTATTTTCAAATAACTCAAATGCGCTCGAAAATATGACAAAAATTCCAAATAAAAATTTCAAAGAAAATGCTCAAAATGTACTTGGCACCAAACTCGAATCATGCTGTCTCGACCCCGTCACCGGTTATTTTCGCGACGGTTTTTGCCACACCAATATTCAAGATGTTGGCACTCACGTTGTTTGTGCTCAAATCACCGAAGAGTTTTTGCAATTCACCTTATCAAGAGGTAATGATTTGATAACTCCAGCTCCGCACTACAATTTCAAGGGCTTAAAGGCAGGAGATTTTTGGTGCCTTTGTGCTTTGCGTTGGCTCGAAGCTCACGAAGCAGGCGTCGCTCCCCAAATAAAATTAGAATCAACCAACTCAAAAACTTTGGATTATATTGATTTAAAAACTTTAAAAAAATATCAAATTCTTCCGAAAAAATAATATTTGCATTTTTAAAATATTATTGCAAAATGATAATCGTTATTGCCAATTTTGAATTATTTTTTTGCCTCATGAAGCCAATATTTTAAAGGTTTCGTATTTTTCAAATCAAAAATATAAATTTATAAATTCTGCAATTTTTATTTCAATTTTTTTATAATTTTCATGTTTTTTTTAAATTTTTTTTCGAGAAATTTTTTGATTTTACAAATTATTTTTAGTTTTTTTTGCGGTGAAATTTTGGCAAAAAAATCACCCTCACCCGAAATTTTAAAAAATAATTTCGAAAAAAATATTTTACCCAAAATCACCATCACCGCCACCAGTGAAAATCAAGATGGCTATAAGGCTGAAAGTCAATCCAGTTCAACTCGCACCAATAAAATTTTACGTGACATTCCGCAAACAATTAATATAGTTTCGCAACAACAAATTCGCGATCAAAATATTGTGAATATGGAGCAAGCGACGCTTTATATTCCGAGTGTTAACATTCAACAAGGCGAAGGAAATCGCGACCAAATTTCAATTCGTGGCAACAGCTCCACCGCTGATTTTTTTATCGATGGCGCTCGTGACGATATGCAATATTTTCGTGATTTTTATAACATTGAAAAAGTTGAATTTTTGAATGGTCCCAATGCCTTGGCTTTCGGTCGAGGTGGGGCTGGAGGCTTGGTCAATCGAGTTCCTAAATTTGCCGATGGTATAAAAAAACGTCAAATTATTTTATCCGGCGGATCCTTTGAAAATCGCCGTTTACAAACCGATTTAAGCGAAAAAATTAATGACAAATTGTCGCTTCGCTTCAACGGTTTTTATGAAAAATCACAAACTTTTCGCGATTATGGCAATTTAGAACGTTTTGGCTTCAACCCAACGGGCACAATTATTCTTGGCAAAAATACCGACATTAAATTTGGTTATGAACATTTTTACGATAATCGCTTTAACGATCGTGGCGTCCCTTCGAAGAATGGCGAACCTCTCAAAAGTTCGGCTTCAAAATTTTTTGGAAATCCCAACGAAAATGATTCGGAAAATAAATTGGATTCAGTTTTTGCCACCGTCAATCACGAATTTCCAAATCAATTGCAATTAAAAAATTACACGCGCTTTACGCAATATTCAAAATTTTATAAAAATGTTTATGCGAGTGGCGAAGTTGGCGCCAACGATAAGTTTAATCTCTCGGCTTACAACAATTCGCAAAAGCGCAAAAATTTCACCAACCAAACCGATCTTACTAAAAAATTTGAAGCTTTTTCGCTTAAACATTTGGCGTTATTTGGCACCGAAATTTCTCATCAAGATTCGTCGACGAGTCGCTTGAGTGGCTATTTTAATAACAAAGACTTAAATTTAGGGATTTCAATTTTCGACGACATAAACTTAACTCCAATCAATTATCGTCGAGCTTCAAGCGATGCCAATAATAACTCAACTGTGGCGGTTTTGGGTTCATATTTACAAGATCAAATCACTTTTAACGAGCATTTTGAGCTTACAGCGGGCCTTCGCCTCGACAGTTTTGATATCAAGCTTGAAAATAAAAATACTGGGCAAAATTTTAAAAGACGTGATAATTTTATTTCGCCAAAAGTTGGTTTAGTTTTCAAACCGCAAAAAAATCTTTCAATCTATTCAAGCTACAGCACCAGCTATTTACCGAGTGCGGGCGATCAATTTTCTGCACTCGATGCCAAGTCGAAATCTTTAAAACCGGAGAAATTGCAAAATTACGAAATCGGCACCAAATGGGACATAACCGACAAACTTAATTTTAACACCGCAATTTTTCAATTAGATCGCACTAATAGTCGAGCTAACGACCCGAACGGTTCAGGATATTTTGTTTTGTCGGGAAGTTCAAAAATTCGTGGCTTCGAAACTTCGGCGACGGGCGAAATTAGTAAAAAATTTGAAGTGGTTGCGTCCTACTCTCATCTCGATGCCAAAATTTCTAGCACCACCGCCGACGCCAAAAAAGGCAATAAATTGGCTCTCACTCCGAGCAACAAAATTGCCTTGTGGAATAAATATAAATTTTCACAAACATTAAGTTTCGGACTCGGATTTATCAAGCAATCAAGCCAATATTCAGCGGTTGATAATAAAGTAAAATTGAAAGGATTTAATCGTTTCGACGGTGCAATATTTTACAAAATTGACGAAAAAATTCGCGCTCAAATTAATGTTGAAAATATTTTTAACAAAAAATATTTCCTCACCGCTCACAATAATAACAATCTGCAATTCGGCTCTGTTCGTGCTTTAAAAGCTAGTTTGAATATGGAGTTTTGATAGCTTAATAATATAAATATTGAATAATTATTTACTACTTTATAAAATATAAATTTATTATTTAATTTTTATAAAATTATGAAAGATGCTCAAGATAAAAATAAGTCTTCAATACTAATTATTTCGGTTGATGAAATGGAAAAATTGATCGGTGAAAAAGAGATGTGTGAAATTCACCGCAATGTTGTTCCCGATCTTCCTGAAGGTTTGTTAGAAAGGTGGAAGAAGCGAGAACAAGTAGATCCAACAATCCAAAAATTTATTATTTTCAATCCAAAACAAGCAGAAAATGAAGACTCTAAATATAAAATTCATTCAATGTTAAGCGGAGAAGTAAAAACAACAGATGACAATAAAAAAATTTATACGATTTTTAATACTTTCGCGGAAGATTCTAGAAATGGAAATGCGTCGAATTTAATTTTAGAATTAGCTAAAATTACTGGAGAGGATAGTAGATTTGAAGGTTGCCTAAATCTAAAACTTAAAAAAAATAGCGAAATAATGAAGCTTGGAAAAGAGGGCAAAGAAGAACTTGTATCCAAACTAAATGGAAAATTTAGAATTAGTGATAAAGGGATAGAATTTGACGAAGGAATAGATGTAAATCCTGAATTTATCGATGAATTAAAAAATGCTGAGCTGTGGAAAAATATCAATTTTAAATTTTTTAACTCTTTTAGTAAAACTCCTAATATGACACTTCGTCTTGAGGTTGGCGGATCGGGAAATATAAATTTGATGCCAACAATATCCATAAACAAAGATATTATTCAATTTACCGAAGAAAGACTTGCGGAAAAGTCGAAAACCTTGGTAGTAAATCCTACAGGTTCTTCGCTTTCGAAAAATCGAGAAGCCACTCCCCCAAAATAGCGTCTTTGAGTTTTAAAGATTTTCTTAGCGATCTTTTTTAAAATCTTGGTAATCAAATTTTTTTAAATTGATTAATTTTAATTTTTGTAATCGCGAGAAAAACGTTGAAAACAAAGCTTCTAAGCCATATTTTATAACATTTAGATTGCAATATTCGGTGCCGTAATGAGTTGGAATTGCAATTTCATTAATCGACATTTTATTATCAATAATTTGAATTAAAATATCGGTATCAAATAAAAAACCATTATTATTATAATCAAAAGGCAACTGTTTTAAAGACTCTATTCTGTAGGCACGAAGACCGGTATGATATTCTGATAATTTTTGTCCGAGCAAAATATTTTGCATAAAAGTCAAACCAATATTGCCAAAAAATTTATATAATGGCATCTTGCCTTTTAACGCTGATCTTTTGTTAATCATGCGTGAACCAAGGACGCAATCAAAATTTTCTAATATTATTGGCGATATAATTTTAGGGATTAATAAGGGCGAATATTGCGAATCTCCGTGAACCATAATCACAATATCAAAATTATTTTTTATGGCATAATTATAGGCAAATTTTTGGTTGCCACCATAGCCAAGATTCTTAGTTTGCGTAATCAATTTAATATTTTTCGTAGGATTTATTTTTTGATAATTTTCAACTATTTTTGTCGTAAAATCGATAGAATTATCATCGCTTATAAAAACCTCACAATAATTAATTTTTTGCTGAATTTCGTCAAATGGAATTAATTTAATAACCTGCTCTATATGCTTCTCATTGTTATAAGCTGGGATAAAAATTAAAAGTTTTTTAATCATAAATATTGCTTTAATTTTGAATAATTTTTTGATTAAATTTTACAAAAAAGATATTTAATAGACAGCCTTTAGAAATTTCTTTTTTAAAATAAAATCTATCTTCGATATAACTTAAATTCATATTTTTAAAAAAATGAAAATCTTCTGAATTTTTACTATTTCCATAAAATACATTACAATTGTAATTTTCATAACAAATATCTCCCAAAGTAATTGATTTAATTTTTTGTTTTTTGCTATCAGCTTTTATTAAATTAAAAACCTCTTCCTTATATTGTTCATTTAACAACGCAGCTCTTTCTTCATATCCAATTATATAAATTTTATAATTTTCTTTATGTAAAATTGCCAAATATTTAGATATTCTTTCAATCTTTCCATCTTTCAAAAATTTAAATTTCCAAATAGCTTTGGCTGGTAAAATCACAACATTTCCCTCTTCTTTAACATATTGATCTAGTTTTTGATAAAAAATATTTTCATCTTCTTTTTCAAAATATTCAAAACAATTTGGGTAAGAATTTTTTAAATAATTATGGGTATAAACATAGTAAAATAAAGGTGCGGACATCAATAATATTAAAATTCTTGGCTCAATAAAATTTAATTTAATTTTCTTTAAAATTGACGAAAAAATGATATACCAAACATAGAAAGCGAAAATTAAAAAATTAAAATAGTAAATTGTTAATCTGCGAATATTTTCTAAAAAAAGTGGATATAATTTTAAAACGGAGGTTGCACTATTTAAAAAAATTGGGAGAAAAATAATGTTTAACAATAGCCATTTTTTTTTCTTAATCAAAAAAATTGTTACGATAAAAAATGAAAAAATTTGAAAAATATCTAAAAATTTTATTAATTCATTATTTAATTCGCCATAATTGAAATTTGTAATCTCGCTTATATTTAAAGAAAAGATTAAATAAAATAATGAATGTATAAAATTACCAAACTCTTTAGGAAAATTATTTGGTACAAAATCGAATAGATAAAATAATAAATAAAAATGCAATAATAACTGAAGGCACAAAATAAAATGACCAAAAATTATTACCAGTAAATGTTTTTTATTCTTTTTAAAAAAGCTATCATGCATTAGAGCGGTGCCGAGTGCGAATATAAAAAACGAAACTCCGTGATGAGTTTGGATCGCCAAAAATCCGAGAAAAAAATAGTAAAATAAATATTTATTTTTAGGTTTTTTAATGTAGCGATAAACAAATATTACCATCCAGCACATAATCAAAAAGAGGATGGAATAGGCTCTGATCGCAACCGATAAAGTCATTAACATCGAGCCAAAAGTAACAAATGCCGATAAAAAATATCCAGCATTTTTGCTAATAAAAAGCCTACCAAATACATAAATACTTGGAATCAATAACAGCCCAGGAATTATTGAAAACATTCTTAGCCACAATTCATTGTGACTAATTTTAAAAGCATAATGCCAAATTATAAATGATAATGGTGGATGAACTTCTTCACGAAAAATATTTTTAAATAATTCGGTTAAATTATCTGTATTAGAAAGATATAAATGCCAATATTCATCTTGCGAGAAAGCATATCTATCAAGGTCTCCGACCCTAACAAAAAAGCCAAATAAAATAAGTAACAAAAAAAATATTACATTAAGAAAATTATAATTTTTGCTAAAATAATTTTTAAAATTCATTTGGATTATTTTAAATTTTTTCTAAAAGAATTTCGCTTTTCGCACCAGTTTTACGATTCTTAATTTCAACTTTTCCCAGAGCCAATGATTTCGGTCCGACGATAATTTGCGTTGGGACGCCGATTAAATCTGCCACCGAAAATTTTTGCCCTAAGCTATTTTTGGTATCGTCGTAAAGCACTTCAACACCCTTGTTTTGAAGCCTAGAATAAAGCTCCTCGCAAGCCTTGTCGCAGGCTTCGTCGCCAACTCGAATATTAATCAAAATTACATCGAAAGGAGCGATTTGAGCCGGCCAAATAATGCCATTTTCATCATGATTGGCTTCGATCGCCGCCGCCACAACTCGAGAAACGCCGATGCCGTAAGAGCCCATATTTGGATAAATTTTTTCGCCACCCGCTCCCATTACTGAAGCCTCCATGGCTTTTGAATATTTTAAACCAAAATTAAAAACTTGACCAACTTCAATTCCACGCCTAGAAGCAAGCTGATCCGCTGGAATTGGGCATTTTTCTGGAATATGTAAATCATCGGCCATGGCATATATTTGTTGGGTTTGAGCGATATCGATTTCTTGCTCTTCACTCAATTCATCAAATTTTTTATCATAAAAAATAGCGCTTTCACCGACATCCGCCAAAATATGAAATTCATGCGACAAATCGCCCCCGATCGCTCCGGTATCTGCTCTCAAAGCGATTGGCTTCAAACCCATTTTACGAAAAATTTTGAAATAAGTTTCATACATTAAATCATAAGTTTTGCGCGCGTCTTCCGCATTTAAATCGAAGGAGTAAGAATCTTTCATCAAAAATTCTCGACCACGCATCAAGCCAAATCTAGGGCGGATTTCGTCGCGAAATTTCCAATGAATTTGATATAAATTTTTCGGCAAATCCTTGTAAGAAGTGATATTTTTGCGGAATAAATCTGTAACAACTTCTTCATGAGTTGGACCGTAAAGAATATCACGATCGTGGCGATCCTTGATTCTAAGCATTTCCTTGCCATAAGCTTCATAACGACCCGATTCAATCCATAATTCTGCAGGCTGAATCGTTGGCATTAGCACTTCCAAAGCACCAGCCTTATCCATTTCTTCTTTGATAATTTTCTCAACTTTTCGCAAAACTTTTAAGCCGAGTGGCAACCAAGAATAAATTCCCGAAGCGGTTTGACGAATCATTCCGGCTCTAACCATTAATTGATGCGACACCACCGTTGCATCGATTGGATTTTCCTTCAGAGTTGGTAAAAAATATTTCGATAAACGCATAAATTTTCAATAAAAATTGATTACAATATTAATTTAAAATAACTTGCAAAATCTACATTACTAAAGATAGATCGCCCACCTCATCAAACAAACTCCTAATCATCGCCAAAAGTATTAAACGATTTTCTCGAGCGTAATTATCAACATCATTGACCACCACATGTTCAAAAAAATGATCAAGTGGCGCCTCAATAACCGCTAACAACGCGAAGGCTTTTTCAAATTCCGCTTTGTTAATAAATTTATAAAAATCACGAGAAATTTGTTTAATTCGACGATAAAGTAATTTTTCATATTTGCTTTTAAAGCCTAGAACCGAAGGGCGTCCTTGATATTTTTTTCCATCCTTTTTTTCTTCAATCGCTAAAATATTGGTTGATCTTTTGTAAAGTTCAATCAGTTTTTTATGCTTATCATTTGATAAAAAATTATCTAAAAATTTGATTTTTTTTATTAAATATAAAATATCGACCGACTTATGGGACTCTAAGCTTTCTAGGTAAGCATTCATCACCACATTTAGCACATCTTGACGCACTTGTTCTTGATCTTTTAAATAAACTTTTAATCTCTCAACAATAAAGCGCACAATTTCTTCAATTAATTTTTTCTTCAACTCAAAAAAATCTTTTTTATTAGTTGAAATATGTTGCTTGAGAAGCTTTGGCGGATATGATTTTAAAGAGCGCTCAACTAAAATTCTAATCGGAAAAGCAATATTATGTTGATGCGAAGTGCGAATAATTCCGAGAGCACAACGACGAAGCGCAAATGGATCTTTTGAACTTGTCGGCTTTTCATCAACCAAGAAAAATCCAACAATGGTATCGATTTTATCGGCAATCGCCAAAGCAATTCCAAGAGGCGATTGCGGGGTCGGCGAATTAGCACCGTCGGGCAAATAATGCTCATAAATTGCTTCAGAAATTTTATGATTTTCCAGTTGTTTTGTGGCATAAAAACTACCGAAACGACCTTGCAATTCAGGCAATTCCGCCACCGCCTTAGTTGCTAAATCAGCCTTGGATAAATCAACCGCTCTTTCAATTAAACCAATTTCACAATGCGGAACAAAAATTGATAAAAATTTTGTCATCTCTTTTAAACGTTCGACCTTTTCAAACATCGTGCCAATTTTTTGGTGATAAATAATTTTTTGCAATTTAACCACATAATCACTCAAGTGATTTTTCAAATCTTCATTAATGAAGAACTCAAGATCGGTAAGCCTTGCACGCATTATTTTTTCATTATCGGCGATAATTTTTTTAACATTATTTTCGTTAATTTCGCAATCGACAATAAATAAAAATTTTGAAGAAAATTTGCCATCAAAATCAGTGCAACAAATATATTTTTGGTTTGATTGTAAAGTTAAAACCAAAGCTTCATTTGGTAATTCTAAAAATTTATTATCAACCTCTCCAACCAACAATTCTGGGCTTTCACACATTCCAACCAGCTCATCAAAAAAATTTGATTTTTCAAAATTATCGGGCAATTTTAAATAATTTTCGTGAGTAATTTTGTGAAGTTTTTGTAAAATTTTTTGCTTTCTTTTATGTTGATCAATAATGATATTATTTTTTTGTAAAATATGTTCGTAATCCTTGGCATTATTAATTAAAATATGATTACCAAATTTATCAAAAGTAATATTTTTTGCTTGAATAAAGGCAAAATTTAAATCAATTATTTTATCGTCAAACAACGCCACAATGCCACGAATTGGGCGAATCCACTTGGCTTGATTGCCCTCTTGATCAACATCATAACGCATTAATTTTTGCCAAGAATTTTGCATTTTTTGTAAAATCGTTGGAAGTGCAGAAGCAATTATTTCGGAAGTTTTTATTTTTAATTCTGGCTTGTTAAAAACGTAAAAACCGTCAATAATCTGTAAATCTTCTAATTTATTTTGCCCAGTTGATTTTAAAAAACCCTCTATAGCTCTAGGTTCCGAGCCGATTTTTGGACCAATCTTTTTTTGAGAATTTTGAGTTTGCTCAACATTTAAATTTTTTAAAATTAACGCCAATCTTCGTGGCGAAATAAAAACTTTGATCGAGTCTTCGCTTAAATTTAAATTATTTTTTGCTAAAATTTCTTGAGCAATTTTCAAAAAGTTTTCCGCCGAATTTTTTTGCATTCTAGCGGGAATTTCTTCGCTAAAAATTTCTAAAACAAAATCTGTCATGATTAAAAATTGGTTTGTTCAACACGAATAAATTTAATGTTGTCTATTCGGCTTTTATCAACCATCGCGAGGGCATCAACAATATCTTTTTCAAGGTGATTTTCGGTTAAAATTGCCCCCAAAAAAATGTCTTTATTGGACTCGCTTTGTTGTTTAAAAATAATTTGTTGCGGATTAATGCGATTTGCAAAAATTTGCTCAACAACATTGCCTTTTGCTAAATTATTTTTATCAAAATTAAATACAATAAAATATTGTCCAAATCGTTTTTCAATATTGATAATATTGGTCGCTTGAAGGTTATAATTTTCAGCGTTAAATAAAAAACTATTAGTTCTATTCAAAGCAATATCGACGATATCGGCGACAACCGCTGAACCCGTAGGCTTGCCCCCTGCCCCACGTCCAACCATCAAATTATATTCAAAGTTTGAACCCTTGGAAAGTACGGCGTTGTAAGAGCCATCGATTTGAGCAATTTTTTCAGAATTTTTAATTAAAGCTGGATAAACTGATTGTTGCACTTCGTCGCCTAAATTTTTATAAACCGCCAGAAGCTTGACTTTGTAGCCCAATTCGTCGGCAAGATTGATGTCGTCAATCGAAATTTTATTAATTCCTTCAATATAAGTTTGCGAATAATTTGGGAGCGAAGAACGGGCAATTGCCGATAATAAAACAATTTTATGCGCGGTGTCGTTGCCCTCAACATCAAAACGCGGATCGGCTTCGGCGTAACCGAGCTCTTGAGCTTCTTGCAAAGCAATTTTATAATCTTGTTTTTCATTTTTCATTTTAGTTAAAATGAAATTGCAAGTGCCGTTTAGAATTCCATAAATTTCGGAAATTTCATTAGCAACAAAACCTTCTTTAAAGGCTTTAATGATTGGATTGGCACCCGCTACCGAAGCTTCAAATCCGATGCTTCCGCGATATTTTTCAACCCAGTTTAAAATTTCTTTTCCATGTTCTGCCAGCAACGCCTTGTTGGCGGTAACTACTTTTTTGTTATTTTTTAAACTACTATGAATTAAATCTTTTGCCACATCATAACCGCCCATCAACTCAACCACCACATCAACATTTTCATCTTCGGCGAGATCTAAAATATTGTTATAAAATTTTATTTTCGTGTCGACGAAATCTTTTTTCGAACGCGAAGCAACTGCGACGACCTCAAACTCGCAATTAGTGCGAAGAGCGAGTAAATCTTTTTGATTTTGTAAAATTTCATAAACTCCGCGACCTACAGTGCCAAGACCCGCAATTCCAACTTTAATTTTTTTCATGATTTATAAAAATTTTTTTAGCAAAATTAAAACTAATTTTTAAAATAGATTTAATTTAAAATCGTTATTATAATTAACGAATTCTAAAATTTATAGAAAAATTTCATAAAAAAATAAAATCTTTTTTCAAAAACTTACAATGACAAAGAAAAAATTTTACCCAGACGCTAATCAGAACCTTGATTTCGCTAAGATGGAAGAGGATATTTTAAAATTTTGGCAAGAGCAAAAAATCTTTGAAAAATCAGTTGAAATGCGAAATTTTGCCAGTGAACTTGACGAAGATAACACTTCGCCCGTTGTCAATCCTTGCTCACTTAAAGAGCACAAAAATTGTCGTCACGAAAAAATTGAAAAAAATGAATTTGTTTTTTATGATGGCCCGCCTTTTGCTAACGGTCTTCCGCACTACGGACATTTACTTACAGGCTTTATAAAAGATTTAGTGGCGCGTTATCAAACCATGAAAGGTAAAAAAGTTGAACGGCGTTTTGGCTGGGATACGCATGGTTTGCCGGTCGAAATGGAAACCGAAAAAGAGCTTACCAAGCGAGAAGGAAAGCCAATTTCGGGGCAAATTGCTATTCAAGAATTTGGCATTGAAAAATTCAATGATGCTTGTCAAAAATCAGTGATGAAATATGCCGATGATTGGGAAAATTATGTTACGCGTCAAGGGCGTTTTGTCGATTTTAAAAATAGTTACAAAACCATGGATTTAAACTACATGGAATCGGTTTTGTGGGCGTTTAAAGAATTGCATAATAAGGGCTTACTTTATGAAGATTTTCGCGTTGTTCCATATTCTTGGGCGTGCCAAACTCCGCTTTCAAATTTTGAAACGCGCATGGATAACGCCTACAGGCAGAAGGCGAGTAAGACGGCGAAGGTTAAATTTCATCTTCAAGAAATTCCGAGTTTTTTACAAAAATTTTCAACATCTGAAACCAAAATTGCATTAATCGCTTGGACTACAACGCCATGGACTTTGCCTTCGAATTTAGCTTTAGCAATTGGCGAAAAAATTGAATATGCTTTAATCAAAAAAGATCATGAAATTTTAATTTTAGCCAAAAATTTAGTTGAAAAATTTGCCAAAGATTTTGGCGAACATGAACTGCTTGGAAGCGTTATGGGTCATCAGTTGATTGGACTTGGTTATAAACAATTATTTCCTCACAATAATAATTTTCAAAATGATGCGAACGTAGTTTCGCTAAGAAATGAATCCGCCAAAGTTTTCACAATTTTGGCTGGCGATTTCGTTTCAATCGAAGAAGGAACTGGCATCGTTCACATCGCTCCCGGCTTTGGTGAAGATGATCAATTGCTTTGCAAAGCCAATGGCATTCCAACCATTTGCCCCGTTGATGAAGGTGGCAAATTTAATTCGGCAATTGGTTTTGTCGGCAAAAATAATAATGTTTATCGCATTAATGATGATAGTAAAGAAGGTGGTTTGAAGCTTGATGGACGCCAAGTTTTCGACACTAATGATGACATCATAAAATATCTTAAGGAAAATAAAATTCTCTTCGGCAATCCCGAACAAATCCTCCATAATTATCCACATTGTTGGCGTACGGACACGCCGCTAATTTACAAAGCCGTGAGTTCGTGGTATGTTAAAGTTACCGCTTTTAAAGATCGCATGGTTGAATTAAATCAACAAATAAATTGGATTCCAAACAATATTAAGGACGGACAATTTGGTAAATGGCTTGAAGGTGCCCGCGATTGGTCAATCACGCGCAACCGCTTCTGGGGCTGTCCCGTGCCAGTTTGGAAAAGTAAATCGGGCAAATTAAAAGTCTTTGGATCGATCGCCGAACTTGAAAAAATTTCGGGCAAAAAAATCGATAATTTGCATCGCCCTTTCATCGATGAAATTGTTTTTTTTGAAGATGGCGAAGAATTTCGACGCGTTTCCGACGTGCTTGATTGCTGGTTCGAAAGTGGATCAATGCCTTACGCCCAAATTCATTATCCATTTGAAAATAAAGAATGGTTTGAAGATAATTTTCCCGCCGATTTTATTACCGAATATGTCGCTCAAACTCGTGGTTGGTTTTATACTTTAATGGTTTTGTCGACCGCACTTTTTGATCGCTCACCCTTCAAAAACGTGATTTGCCACGGCACAATTTTAGACGAAAATTCGCAAAAACTTTCGAAAAGATTACGTAATTACGCCGATCCGTTGGAAATATTTTCAACGATTGGCTCCGACGCCATGCGTTTTTACATGATTTCGCAACCTGTCATGCGTGGACAAGAATTGCGTATCGACAAAGAAGGCAAAGCCATTCGTGATAGTTTACGTTTATCGATAAAACCGCTTATTAACGCTTATAATTTCTTTTGTCTTTACGCCAATGCCGATGGAATTTTCGCCAATCGCATCGATGAGAAAAAGGATTTTAAAAATATTCTTGATCGCTATATTTTGGCAAAATTAAAATCCTCTGTAACCGCAATTGACGTGGCTATGCAACAATATGATACGGTGCAAGCTTGCGATGAATTTAACAAATTTTTTGAGGTTTTGAATAATTGGTATATTCGTCGAAATCGTCAAAGATTTTGGAAAAGTGAAATTGATGAAGATAAACAAAACGCTTATGATGTGCTTTACACGATTTTGCTAACCATGTGCGAAGCCTCGGCACCATTGCTTCCATTCACGAGCGAATTTGTTTGGTGCGGATTGAAATCAGTTAAAAAATAATGCTCGAATTAAACTAAAAATATTTACTTTGAGCCAATATTTTATTGGAAATTATTAACGGACTCGTACATTTGCGGAAGATGAATTTCTGCTCGATTCTTGACTGGATAATATAACTTGAGAACCCTCAACTTCTGTTGGAGAGCGTCCGATTGGAGTAAGCTTTTCCTCTGAAGGTTTAGCGGGGTTTAAACTGGGGTTTCTCTCAACAACGTTCGAATTATAGACAAATGGGCCGGAAAATTCTGGATTATAAAGAGCTGATTGGTTAACAAGCATGGGGTTTTTAAAATTTATATTTTTTACTAATTAATTATTTTACAATAACTTTTAATCAACATAAATCATAATTTTATATTTATCAATAAATAATTATGAATAAATAATTATTATAAAAAAACAAAACCTTACAAATTTATTTTAAATGTAAAATAGTTTTTGTTTGCACTATAATTTATGATTTTAAATTATCTTTACAAAGAAATAATCAATAATTTAATTAAAATTTAAAATTAAAAAGAGCTATTGTCGCTAATTAAGTTTTTTATAAATTTTATTTTAGAAGATGTGGTTAGAGCGAACACCTTATTGACTTCAGACGACTCAATCATATTAACAAATTTTTTAATAGCCTCGTTTTTGGGCGAATTATTATTTTTATTAACTTGATATGCCGAAGTCAAAAAACCCAAAAAAGCTACGCTCAATAAATTTTGCAAAATATCATCATTAATTTTCTCATGATTGTTAAAATTTTTTAGCTTTTCAATTAATTGCTCTTTGGAAGAAAATTCTAAAAGATCCGAACAACGTTTTAATGTTTGTAAAATATTGGCTTTTTTATCGTCACTAAAATCTTCTAAACTCCTTGTTTTCAAGGGATTTTTACCAAAATCACTCATCAACTTTAAACTAATATAAAGAGCTAAATTTTTAAGTTGTTCGGGATTAAGTTTTTGCTTTAATTCTTGATCAGTTTTTTGCCAAAGATGCTCAAAATTTAATTGCGAATCTGCTTTTTTATCAATTTTAATATCGTTATTTTGCAAAGATTGCGAAGAATTAATTTCGATATTTTTCAATGAAAAATAATTTAATTTAAATTTCGAGTTAAGATTAAAAACAATTGCAAGAGTAAGTGCGGTTTGCGCTGATGGCAAAAAATATGCTTCCATAATATTTATCTCTTTAATTTATTTTTAATATGAAAAAAATTATTTTCACACAAAAATAAAAATTTATAATTAAAAAACTAAATTTTTATTAAAGTTATTATTAATTTTATTTTTTTACAACTTTAATATTTTAATTATTTAACAAATTTTAAAGACTGGGAATTTGTTGGCATTTTAACAAAATTTATATTGCCCCAAATATGGTTTTTAGAACGTTCCAATCACCCTCTTCTCTTGGATTACTTCTCATAATTTTTAAAATTATTAATAAATTTCTCGGTAATTTTTAAGTTTTAGAATTATATATTATTTGATATTTAGAGAATAAAATTTATTATAGGAAAAATTCTAAAAATATGAAATTTTAGCAAATGATTTTGTGGATCAAACTAAACCTAAATAATTAATTTACATCACATGAAACTTGGCATATCTTATAATTTATTTGACGGCGAAGAACTTCTTGAATATTCGATCCAATCGGTGCGTGGTTCCGCCGATCACATTAATGTTGTTTATCAAAAAACTTCGAATTGGGGCGAGCCTTGCTCGGAAAATCTTGAAGATTTATTAAGTGATTTGGTGCAGAAAAAATTAATCGATAAAATTTATTGTTATACTCCAAAAAATACTTCGGCCGGCAAAAATGAGATTCGCAAAAGAAATATTGGTCTGAATATCGCCAAAGCCCGATTCTGTAGTCATTTCCTCAATTTAGATTGCGATGAATTTTATCACAAAAATCAATTTGATGAAGCAAAAAAATTTATTATCGCCAATAAAATCGAGGCTTCTTCTTGCAAATTTATCGACTACATTAAGCAACCAACTTGGCAAATTCAAAACTATTCGCAAACTTACGTACCCTTTATCGCAAAAATAAATTTATTCACTAAGCTTTCCGGAAAATCTTATTTTCCAGTTTTAGTTGACCCTACTCGCAAAATGAATGGCAATAGAAAATTTAAATATTTTGAACCGCAAGATTTACGAATGGAACATATGTGGTTGGTAAGAAAAGATCTAAACAAAAAATTTAATAATAGCTCTGCAAAAAAATTAATAAAACCCGAATTTATTGCGGAAGTGCTTGATTATCAACGCCCCGGGAAATTTCTTGGCAATGATGTGCTTGAAGTTGAGAATGTTTTTAAAATTAAAATTTAATTTAATTTATGATGAAAATTTCAGTTTTAATGTCGTGCTATAATCATGATAAATTTGTTGGCGAGGCGATTGAATCAGCACTAAATCAAACATTAATAATAAAGAATTTATGAATAATAATCCTTTACTTTCGGTTTGTTGCGTAAGTTATAATCACGAAAAATTCATCCCCAAATGCTTAGAAAGCATTTGGAATCAAGATTATAAAAACATAGAAATTATTGTCATTGACGATGGCTCAAGCGATAATAGCGTAAGTATTTTGG
>SYAR01000024.1 GCA_005787525.1 Rickettsiales bacterium | reverse complement strand
CCGATGACGACGCCGGCGGCATGGGTTGAGGCGTGGCGATTCAAGCCCTCAAGCTTCAAAGCGATACTCACTAATTTGTTGATTTGCGGATCGTCCTGAATGGCTTGTTGCAAATCTTTGTCCATCTCGATCGCTTTTTCCAGAGTCACCGCTTCGATGGCGTTAAAAGGAA
Source organism: Rickettsiales bacterium (assembly GCA_005787525.1). Taxonomy (GTDB): domain Bacteria; phylum Pseudomonadota; class Alphaproteobacteria; order Rickettsiales; family UBA1997; genus CAILUF01. The sequence goes on along the minus strand of SYAR01000024.1, from coordinate 19,565 downwards.
TAAGTTTGCAAATGCGATCGACTTGCGAATAAGGCATTTGTAGGACGCGACCCACATCTTTCAAAACCGCACGTGCTTGCAATTTTCCGAAAGTAATAATTTGTGCGACATAATCAGTGCCATATTTTTTTTGCACATAATCAATCACCTCGTCGCGACGCGATTGGCAAAAATCAATATCAAAATCGGGCATGGAAACCCGTTCGGGATTTAAAAATCTTTCAAAAAGTAAGCCGAAACGAATCGGATCGAGATCGGTAATTTGCAACGACCAAGCGATGATTGAGCCCGCACCCGAACCGCGTCCGGGACCAACGGGAATTTCATTATTTTTCGCCCATTTTATAAAATCGGAGACGATTAAAAAATATCCCGAAAAATTCATTTTAATGATAATTCCGAGTTCATATTCGAGGCGTTCGAAATATTCTTTATCGATTTTTTGTTGCGTTTCGGCGTCAATTTCTTCGATTAAAAATTTATTTTTCAAGCGCATTTTTAAACCTTCGAGACTTTGATTTCTAAGCTCTAAAGCTTCGTCAAAATTTTCTTCATTGCTAAATTTTGGTAGAGTCGGCGGACGCTCGAACGCCATGGTGTGGCACCTTTTGGCGATGTTGATGGTATTGGCGATGGCTTCGGGCAAATCTTTAAAAAGTTCTAAAAATTGTTCGTAATTTTTAAAATATTGCTCGGGCGAATTTTTTTTGCGATTCTCTTCGACCAAGCTGTGCCCTTCATAAATGCATGACAAAATATCTTGAGCTTCGTGCATGTCGGGAGTTAAAAAATAAACGTCATTGGTGGCGACAAGTGGAATATTATTTTCAAACGCCAATTGCAATAATTTTTCTTCAATTAACTCTTCATTTTTAGTGCCGTGACGGGTGATTTCGATGTAAAAATTATTGTGAAAAATTTGATTAATTTCGAGTAAGATTTTGTGAGCTTGTTTATCTTGACCCTGAAGTAAAAGCTTGCCAATCAAGCCTTCAGAGCCACCTGACAAAGCAATAATTCCTTTAGATTTTTGTTTTAGAAGTTCAAAATTTACAAAAGGCACGATGCCATTTTGTCTTTTTAAATAGCTTTCACTCACTAGAAACATCAGGTTGCGATAGCCTTCTTCACTGGTGGCAATTAGTGGCGTTTTGCATAAATTTTCAGTAAAATCAACATTGGAAATGTTTTTAGAATCTTGTAAATTAAAATCGATCATCATCTCGCAACCTAGAATCGGTTGAATCCCCGCTTTTTTACAAGCCATTGAAAATTCCAGAGCACCGAATAAATTTTGCGAATCCATAATCGCCAAAGCAGGCATTTGTAAGGTTTTGGCTTTGTCGATTAAATCGGCAATTTTGATGGCACCTTGGCACAGCGAGTAAGTTGTGTGATTGCGAAGGGCGATATACATTAATTTTTGAATTTAAATAGTGAAAATTATTTTTGGGTTTGATGATATAATTCTATAAAAAATTTTCAATTGGTAAAATTATAAATATTTTGTGAGTGAGATTTATATTTATTTTGTTTTTATATTATTAATATTTGAAACAACTTCATGTAAAGCTTGAACAATATTGGTATCTGGCTTTTGCATTTCTTCAGATAATCTTACGCCAAACCTCACTGATGTTTTTACTAAATCTTTTATTTCTTTGGGAATAAATTTTGAGCAATTATGTGGAACAAAACCCAAAAACAAGGAGGTTGTTGTTTGGGGGGGGGTTGCAATTTGAATCTTAGCGGAAACTTGTTTATCTCCTTCTCTCGTTGTAAATTTAAAATCTGGATCTATCTCTTTTAATTTTATTACAGATTGTTGTAGAGTTTCTCGTGTATATTCTATCATATTTTTTACCGATTGATCTTGAGAGTTTTTAGCTCTAACTTCCAAATCTTTTAATTCAGCATTTATATCACTTGCACAAATATTGTAAAATTCCAATTCCAACTTTTCTTTAGTAATTTTTAATTTAGTTGCAAATGAATTGATAACATCGAGACGCTCTTTTTGGGTGGGGCAAACTTCATAAAATTTAGATAAATTTTGTCTATAATTTTTTTCAAATTTAGTTTTTGAACCATCTTTGGCTTCGGAAAATTTCATAAAATTTTTTAAAAGCTCTTCTAAAATTGAAGTTTTTCGTTCTCGTTCCTCTTCTTTGCTAATTAAATCAAGTAAATTTTTAAATAATTTTTCATCTTGCTTTGGAGTGCCCGTCTCTAATGATTTTTTCCTAGCTTCAATAATCCGCTTCAATATTAATAGCGGATCCTCTTTTGAGGTTTTTATAGAAGGATCTTTTAATTTATTTCTTTCTGAATCTAAAAAAGTTTGTAAATCTTTGTCAGAAAATTTAAAATCTTTAGATTCATCAATTTTTTGAATTGTTTTAAGAAGTTCACCTTTTTCAATTTCTTCAATTTTTTTAGATTGTTCAGGTTGTTCATTTTTTTTATTTTTTTTATTTTTTTCTTCTACATCTTTAATTTTTCTTTCAACTTCAATTAAATCGCTAAGTACGGAAAATTTAATATATTCTACTCCGGTAAGAGCCGGTGAGGATTTTTTGTCAACATTTAAAATAGATTTTTTCCTTGATTGCAGTGCATTTCTGCCAATTATCGTAGCTTGAGGATAATGATCTGGAGAAAGTTTATAAAGTTCATCATTTAATTTTCTAGAATCCTCATCTAAGATTGTTTTAACTTTTTCATCCAACTCTTTCAATTCTTTAAAAAGATCTTGCTCTTTTGTGTCTTTCGCTACTACCTCTTCTGCTTTAGTGTAATTTTGTGTTTTTCGAGATTGTATTTCCTCATATTTTTTTGCGATGAGATCATGATATGTTTTAATAAATTCGGCTTTTTCTTTGACGGTTAAATTTTCTCTTAATGAAATTGAGGGGGATTTTGATCTTGATGCAAAAAATGATGATTGTTTTTTTTGTGGAAAAAAATCTGGAAATTTTTTTTGTAATTCTTGAGTTATATTAAGCTCTTCGATTGGCGGAGTTTTTTCGGGCTCATTTTTTATTCTTTTTGACAAAATCTCTGATAATTCTTGATGAAATATTTTTCTGGGATCCGGCGATCTTTGTGAAGAAAATTTGCTTAAAAAAGATTTGCTTAAAAAAGATTTGCTTAAAGAAGATTGCGGTTTCCTTAATAAAATTTGTCCAGAAGATAATTTTCTTTTATTATTTTGTTCAGCTTCATCTAAAGTTTTTTCGATTTCTTTTTTTAAATATTTGCTAAAATTATCTGATTTTTTGGAGGTTTTTTCTTGAAGTTCCAATGTTGATTTAGAAGCTTCTTTAATTAAATTTTCTTTGAATTTTTTATATTCCTCATATCCTTCTCCCGCTGGCTTTTTGGTTTTTTCATCAAACTCAAAAGTCATTTGTGGATTTGTTTTTCGTGCTACAAATCGAGCTAATATCGAAGTGTTTTTAGAGGTATAATTTCCCCCTTTTTCGGCTGTGGTTGGAATTGAATATTCTGTTTTTGTATAATCAATTTTTGCTTTATTAATTTGAATTGCTTTATCTTCTAATTTTTTATTAAACTCATCGATTGTTTTTCCTTGGCAATTGTCTTTAATAAAGTTTCTTGCAATATCGCTAGAATATTCAACGGGTTTTTCAAATGCAAAAGTTGTTACGCCATTAATATGAGTTTTTGAACCTTTAATTTTTGAATTTTCGGTGGAACTGCCGTCGCAATGGCTGATTGATGTTAATTTATTTTTGCCATCAACATGAAAAATAAAATAAGATTGATGATTTTTAAGACCGGATGAATAAATATGCATAGAGTTATTATCCGCATCTTTTATCTGTTTTTTTCGATTATCTTCTTTATCTTCTTTATCTTCTTTAACTTCTTTAATGCTTTCAAAAATTTGTTTATAAATTTTATTAAAAGAATTATCCGAGCTAGATTTAACGGGATTATTTAAAACAGCTTTTTTAAATATTTCAAAATCTACATCGGTATTTTTTTCTGCATAAAGTTGCTCAAGAAGCACTTTATTTAAAAATAATGTTTCTAAATCTATTTCAGCTTGTTGCGGAAATCCCTTGAATTTTTCTTGCAAAATTTTTCGCAAAATTTGAATTGATTCGGTTTTATCTTTATCCTGCGTAGATGATAAATAAGTTTTCGTAGCTAAAGAAATCGAATCCTCTCCATCTTTAAAAGGTTGATTTAAAAGCGATGGGTTATCTTTGATGATCTTTTCAAGATTAGTAAGGCTTCTATCAGTAATAGCTTTTTTAAGACTAGTTATGTCCGAACTTTCTGAAGCTTTATCTGTTTTCATTTTGTGGTTGGGATAAAAAATTGGCGCATTAATTTTGATATTTTTAATAAATAATGTTATATTTTTTAATTAAAAAAAATCAAATAGCAACTAGAAATAACTTCATTCATGTTTATTTAAAAGAGTTTATTTTAATTTGCACAACGAAAAATAAATCTTGATTACGCATAAGTTTTTGTTGATTAGAGATGGAAGTGGCGAAGGTTGGTTTTGAGTGGTGTTATTTTGTTCGTGTTTTTTTGGTTTGTGGGGGGAAAGTCGATGCAGTTGGACGACTAGGTCCGTTAGCTTCGGGGCGTGTTTCTTCTCTTCTGCGTTTAGCTTCAGGGTGATCGGAATCGGGGTGTTCTTTGTGTCCTTTTGTGCCTCCTCCAAAAAATTCTATTCTAAGTTCTTTGTTTATTGTGGGAGTTTTTTTTAATGATCCCGGAGGAGCCGAGCTTGCTCTTCTCATCGGCACGGGAGGAGCGGCTCTTGCTGGAGCCAGAGGAGCCGAGCTTGCTCTTCTCATCGGCACGGGAGGGGTTATTGCTGGTGACGATTTTCTTCTTTCTAGTGCTTCTTCATGTGAGTTTGGTTTGGTTTTGGGGGAGGCAGTTAATCTTTCAGCGAGAGATTTCTCAACTCTCCTTCTTATTTCCGCTTGAATACTCTTATCATCTTTTGTAGACGGCTCTTGTTTTTCGGATGCAAAAACTCCTGATAAGGAGGTGAAAAATGATGTAGATTGAGTGAGTGCACTATTTAGCCAGTTAGGTTGAGGTAAATTTGGGCCGCTTAAATTTTGAGACCATTGAGGAGGCGGTTCAAAAAAAGGAATTGATCCAGGGGCTTTAAATTCATGAATCGAGTTAACAAATTTACTTAGAGTATCGGGTAATGAACTATGGCTAGGTGAATTTGAATTAAATCCCAAGCCTTTACTAATACCACTATTCCAAGATTCAGTACCCCAATCATTGTCGGGATTAATATTTGTAAGACTTTTAGAAGCATCACTAAAAGATTTATGAATTATCGATGAAACTTGGCTTAAGAAAGAGTCTTCTTTCTTTGGCGATTTCAATTCTTTAATACAATCTGAGTGTCTTATTATTACAGCATTTAATGGTAAATTAGATGAAGTATCAAAATCAATTTTTTTGCTATGTTCATCATTACCTGAAATTAAAACTTCCTCAAACTCAGCTCTAGATAATTTTTTACTGGCAGATAATCCTTGATTATGAGCTTCTTCATAACATTTTGCTAATTTTTTTACATCTGAATTAAGGAGTGAATATTGATTAGGTTTTAATCCCTCTTTTTGATAATATTCAATGTAAGCTTTTAGCGCTTCTTGATGACTTTTAAATCCAGCTTCAAGAGCCTCTGGATCTATTTTCTTAGATTTAATCGAGGCATCAAAATCATCATATTGTTTTTTATATTCAGTAAATAAAATATCCAAAGATGCCTTCCTTAATTCATCAATATTTTTTGAAATTTCTGATTTTTTTGGTTGTTCACTAATTGTCGATTGTGATTTTCTTAATTCATCAATTTTATCTGTAAGATTTTTTAATACTAAAGTAATATGAGAAGTCGAGTTTAAGTTTATTTTATAAGTGTCCTGATCTCTTTCCACCCCCAGATTTTTAAGTAAATCATCATTTGAATTAGGATTAAGTGACATAAAGTTGTTTATTTTTTAACAGCCAAAATCCCCTCAACAACTTTTTGTGGAGTGATTTCGAAATGATTGAATAAATCTGAAGCGGGTGCCGAAGCGCCGAAACTTTTCATGCCGATAAAAATTCCGTCATTGCCGATAATTTCGTGCCAGCCTTGCTTAACGCCTGCTTCAATCGCACAATAAATAATTTTTTTATTTAAATCGCGACCTAAAATTTTATCTTGATAATTTTTTTCTTGTTTGTCAAATATTTCTTTGCACGGCATGGAAATAACGCGGATATTAAGATTTTTTGTTGCTAAAATTTCTTTAGCGTCTAAAGCGATTTGTAATTCTGAACCGGTTGCGATGATTACAGCATCAGGGTTTTGACAATCTGAAACGACATAAGCACCTTTGGCAAAATCGTGATTATCTTTGGCAACAAATTTTAAATTTTGACGCGATAAAATTAATGCCGAAGGTGTTTTATTATTTTGCAAAGCTAATTCGTAGCAAGCTAGAGTCTCTTCGCTGTCAGCTGGACGGAAAACATTGAGATTTGGAAGCGAACGAAGCATTGCCAAATGTTCAATCGGTTGATGCGTTGGACCATCTTCGCCTAGACCAATTGAATCGTGAGTGAAAACATAAATTATCGGAAGATGCATCAGAGCCGAAAGTCTCAAAGCCGGTTTTAAATAATCGGAGAAAACTAAAAAAGTTCCGCCGTAAGGAATAAAATTGCCGTGAAGTGCCAAACCGTTCATAATGGCTCCCATGGCGTGTTCACGCACTCCGTAATGAATATAACGACCGCTAAAATCATCTTTGGAAATTGATTTTGTGGCGGAAGTTTTGGTTAAAACCGATTCGGTTAAATCGGCGGAACCGCCAATTAAAGAAGGTAAATTATTGGTTAAAAATTCTAAAATTTGTTGCGAAGATTTGCGTGAAGCTTGCGTAGTTTTCTCGTGGCTAATTTTGGTTTTAAATTCGGCAAGTTTTTGCGAAAAATTTTCTGGCAATTTTTTTTCTAAAATTTGTAAAAATAAATCTTTGGCATTTTCATCAAGTTTTTGCAAATTTTCTAAGGAAATTTTATAGCTTTCGAGGCAACGATTTGAAGCTTTACGCCAATTTTCTAAAATGTCATTTGGAATTTCAAAAGGGGCAAAATTCCAGTGTAAATTTTCACGAGTTTTTTGAATTTCATCTTTGCCAAGCGGAGAGCCGTGGCATTTTTCACTGCCGGCTTTTGATGGTGAACCAAAGCCAATCGTGGTTTTACAATCGATCAAAATTGGTTTGGTTGAATTTTGTGCATCGCTCAAAGCTTGGCGAATTTCAGCAAAATTATGACCATCGATTGAAATTACGTTAAAGCCTAGAGCTTCAAAGCGTAAAGTCATATTTTCTGCGGTGGCAAGCGAAGTTTTGCCATCGATTGAAATTGAATTATTATCCCACAGTAAAATTAAATTATCGAGATTTAAATTGCCGGCAAAAGCTAGAGCCTCTTGAGAAATTCCTTCCATCAAACAACCATCGCCAACTAATGCATAAATTTTATGATCGAAAATTTTTTTACCAAAACGCGCTTGCAACATTTTTGCCGAAAGTGCCATACCGACAGCATTAGCAACGCCTTGTCCGAGCGGACCCGTCGTGGTTTCGATGCCTGCCAATTCACCATATTCGGGATGTCCAGCACATTTCGAATGAAGTTGGCGAAATTTTTTTATATCTTCAATTTTTATATCTTCATAACCGCTTAAATAAAGAGCACCGTAAAGCAACATCGAGCCATGTCCGGCGGATAAAATAAACCGATCGCGATCGTGCCATTTAGGATTTTTCGGATTGAATTTTAAAAATTCATTGAATAAAACCGAAGCGACATCGGCCATTCCCATTGGCATTCCCGGATGACCGGAATTGGCTTGTTCAACCGCATCAATTGCTAAAAAACGTAAGGCATTTGCCAAATTTTTATTACTCATTTATTTCAAAAAATTAATTTAAAGATTCAGGTTAATTTGTTTTTTATAAGAATAAATCTTGATTGTTTTGAAAGCAAAGATTTATTAATTTTTTTAAAATTATAGTTATTTTAGATAATTAAAATTTATAACATTTCACCGATTTTTTTACCCTTCAAAATTTCGCGGGCTTTTTGATATTTTTCATCATGCCAAAAAATTAAACAACCGTTGCAACCCTTGCCACAACAGCCTTCTTGCCCAATTCGTGGCGTGCGTGGAGAAATTTGCATATCGCCAATTTCGCAAGCTTGAAAATATTTTTGACGCTTATTTTGATATTTAGTTTCGTTAATATTTCCCGCTTCCAATTGATGCGAGAGTTCGCGCGATTCAACTTTTAATTTTTCCGATTCAATGTTATTTTTTTCTTTACGCACTAAAGAAAATTCGGGTAAAAGTTTTTTAATTTGCTCTTTGTCGAATAAATGAAAATCGCTTGTCGGAATAAGAATCTGAGGCTTTTGCCCCGCATGAAGTTTATCGGTAATTTTGCCGTCTTTAACGTGACGGAATTCGTAAATTCGTAATAAAATTGGCTCTCTTTGCTGAGGTGATAAAAATTCTAAAACATCTCCCGCATCGAGGCGATTCTTGCCTTCAAAAATCATATTATCGTTTTCGTCCCAGCCGACAACGCGTCCGGCATATTCATAAAAACTAGTCGAGCCCGTGCTTTCATAATCATGAGCTAAATTGGTCAAGCGACCTTCGTGGAAGGCGAGGGTGTAGCCCCGATTGGCAACGGAATTTATTTCATCCATATAATCATCGGCGCACCAATTTTGCGGATCTTTGATATAATCATCAATCGCGGCGCGGTAAACGCGGGCAACCGATCCGGCGTAAAATTCAGTTTTATTGCGCCCTTCAACTTTGAAAGAATCGAGCCCGATTTTGATATATTCATCGAGCTTTGGCAATAAACATAAATCTTTGGAATTTAAAATGTAAGAGCCGTGGACGTCCTCCTCGAAAGGCATCAAAGCCCCAGGGCGAATTTCTTCTTCCAAGAAAAAATCGAAAAGTTCTTTGTTATTTTCGTTGATTTCGATTTCATGTTCGGTGTTGTCTTTGAGTTTGATTTTAAGTTTATAACCCCAACGGCAAGAATGAGCACACGAGCCTTGATTGGCGCCACGTTCTGCCATAAAATTTGAAAGCAAACACCGCCCCGAATAAGTCATGCACATCGAGCCGTGAATGAAAGTTTCGAGTTTAATATCGGGACATTTTTGACGAATTTCGCTGAGCTCTTCGAAGCTAACTTCGCGAGCCATCACCACCAATTTCGCGCCTTGATTTTTCCAAAAATCGACGGTGAGCCACGAGCAAACATTAGCTTGAGTTGAAATATGAATTTCGAGTTCAGGAGCATGCGAACGCACGAATTGCAAGACTCCGGGGTCGGAAATTATTAAGCCGTCGGGCTTAACCATTTTTATGGTTTCAATAAATTGCGGAAGTTTTTCGATGTCTTTATTGTGAGAAAATAAATTTAAAGTGAGATAAACTTTTTTACCAAAAGAATGGGCGTATTTTATGCCCTCAACGACATCTTCTAAAGTGAAAGAAGATTTAACTCGAAGCGACATGTCAGGCGTGCCCAAATAAACGGCATCAGCACCATAAAGAATGGCGGTTTTTAAACGGTCGAGAGTGCCGGCGGGCAACAAAAGTTCAGGCTTTTTTAAATTATTTTCGGTCATTATTTTTAAATTATTTTTTGGCAGGAAAAATATTTGAAGCGAATTTTATTTTAGAAATTGTTAATTGTAAACTTGGAAAATATTGAATTTTTAATAAAATATTTTCAGAAATTTAATCTTAAAATTTTTAAAAAATTCGATTAAATTTATTTACAATTCTTTTTTAGATTTTTTTGAAGAAACTTTAGGTGAAGATGTTGTTGGCGAAGGCTCTTTATCTCCTACTCTCCTAGCCGAAAACGAAGTTTTTTGTTGAGCTAAATATTCTTTATTAGCTTTTAAATTTTTTGAGAAATCACCTAAAGCGGTCTCGTTTTCATAATATTCAAGCATCTTTTTTTTATTTTCATCAGATAATATTTTGTAAGTATTTATATCGGGCAACTTTCCACTAAAAGTATCGCCGGTAGTTATATAAACATTCGATTTTTCTTTTGTTGCAAATCCAATTTTTTTAAATTTCTCTTCGATTTCTGGAGTAATTTGAACACCGTATCCCATTTGTATCATTGCCTTTAAACTCAATGGATTCGTTTCTATGCTGTTCATTAAAGTTTTTTGTTCATAGCCATTGCCATTTTTTTTAAAAAAAATATTTGGCGAGTGATATGTCGAAATCTTTTTTTTAATATCTTTTTTAGTAATGTTAGTGCCAATTTTTTGCAAATTTTCAAGTCCAACTTTATCGGCAATTTTTTTAAACTGTTCGGGCGGTAGGGTTAAAACAAATTTATCAAGCGATTCCAAAAGTGTTTTTTTATCTAAATTTTCAACATAAATATCAATAATTCTATTACTCAAATTATTACCAATAGCACCACGATTCCCGCAAACATGATTTAAAAGATTTAATCCAGAGCTATCGCGATAAGATAATATATCTTTGGTTAAATGTTTATCTGATTTAAAGTCACAATTATCTAAGATATTATTAAGCGCCTTTAATTGATGAAAGGCGACGGCGCTAATTAAAATATTGTTTTTAAAAGAGTTGTTAGTTGTATAAACTTGGTCAACAAATTCTATTCCGACAAGCTTAGTGAATTTAAGTTTACTAGTAAGAAATGGAGTTGATCTTCTCATTTTTAATAAATCAATTTTGGGACTTGCTAAAATTCTAGAATATAGCATTGCCGCATTGAATTTTTCCTGTTGATCAGAATCGAAACTTAATGCTTCAATTTCTTGTTTTGGCATGAAGGCAAATCTTAAAGCTGTTAGAGATACAGCTTTTAATAATGTTGTAATTGAAGGAGAAAAAGAAGCCGTCCCAGCTAGTGAAAGCATTTTTTAACATAATTAATATTAATAAAATTAATCAATAGCTATATTTAATTAATAATTATTAAATGTAAAGTTAGAATGATATTACTCAATCAAGCATTGGTAATTTTTAACATCTTTGTTTTCTTCGCATTCTCTTTTTTCTTCGGAGATGTCGTTGACAATCGAATTGCGAATTTTTTGAGCGACAACATTGGTTAAATTATCTTTGACATATTCATCGGCGGTGTAAGTCGCATAGCGGTTCGGCGATACATCGTAACTATCATAAACATCGGTTTTTCCTTGCGAAATTGTTTGTGCAGTTTTAATATTTTTTAAAACATAACTTACGGTTAAAGTTGCTTTATTTCGCCCCGAAGCCCCCGTAATATTTGTGAAAGTTGGAGCAACCGTAGTTTCTAAATCTAATTCTAAAAAATATTTGGCTTCGGTTTTTATGTAATCGGGATTTAAAACATCGTAAAGATTATTTTTCAGAGTTTGGGCAAGTTGTTTGCGATCTTTTTTAATGCGGATCGAAGCCAGTTGATGAGCGATTGAATTTTCATCAAATTGATCTTTGTAAATTACTTGAAGTCCGCAAGATGATGTGGTGAAAATTAGTAATAAAAAAATCAAAAATTTATTGAGCATTTTTATAATTAATGGCACTTTTTACAAATTCGACGAATAAAGGATGAGCCAAAAAAGGCTTTGATTTCAACTCGGGATGGAATTGCACCCCAATAAAAAATGGATGATTTTTTAATTCAATAATTTCGGGAAGTTTTCCATCGGGCGACATTCCAGAAAAAATTAAGCCCTTCTCTTCAAGTTGTTTTTTAAAAGCAATATTGACTTCATAACGATGACGATGGCGTTCGGAAATTTGATTTTGACCATAAATTTTTTGAGCCAAAGAATTTTTCTTCAAATCGCATGGATAAGCACCCAAACGCATAGTTCCGCCTAAATTTTTACCAGCTTTTTTGGTTGATTTTTCATGTTGCCATTCACTCATCATGCCGACGACGAAAGAACCTTTTTTGGCAATTTCACTTGAGCTAGCATCTTTGATTTTCAAGACGTTGCGGGCATATTCAATCACTGCCATTTGCATGCCAAAACAAATGCCAAAATAAGGAATATTATTTTCACGCGCATATTTTATCATGGCGATTTTGCCCTCGGTGCCGTCAACGCCAAAGCCCCCCGGCACTAAAATTGCATGAATATTTTTCGGCAATTTTTCGGAATTTTCGCGAGCATTTATCCAAATTAAATTTACTTTAGTTTTTAAAGAAAATGCACCATGATTAATAGCTTCAATTAAGGATTTATAAGAATCCTTATAATCATTATATTTTCCAACGATGGCGATATTGACTTCATGTTTTGGATTTTCGATGGCGTCTTTAATCTCCTGCCACTTGGTTAAATCAGGTTTTTTACTATGATTTAATTTGAAGAATTTTAAAATTTCGGTATCGAGCCCTAATTTGTGATAAATCATCGGCACTTCGTAAATTGACGAAGCGTTTGGTGCTGGAATTACTGAAGAAGTGGGAACGGAGCACATTTGCGCAATTTTTTCGAGCAAAGATTTATTGATGGTTTCAATCGGACGTTCAACGCGACATAAAATTATACTCGGTTGAATTCCGATTGAACGTAATTCTTTTACTGAATGTTGCGTCGGTTTAGTTTTCAACTCGTCGGCGCTTTCAATATAAGGAAGCAAAGTAAGATGTAAAAAAGCACATTGATTCGGCATTTCGTAACCAAGTTGACGAATTGCTTCAAAAAAGGGTAGGGCTTCAATATCACCAACCGTTCCGCCAATTTCACAAAGAGCAAAATCAGTTTTTTCCAAATCATTTAAAATAAATTTTTTGATTAAATCGGTGACGTGAGGAATGACTTGAACCGTTCCGCCGAGATAGTCGCCCTTGCGTTCTTTTGATAAAAGTTCGAGGTAAATTTGTCCCGCGGTGATGTTATCGCATTTTTTGGAATCAACTCCGGTAAAGCGTTCATAATGGCCTAAATCAAGATCGGTTTCCGCACCGTCATCGGTGACGAAAACTTCACCATGTTGCGTTGGGCTCATGGTGCCGGGGTCGATATTTAAATATGGATCAAGTTTACGAAGTTTTACTGAATAACCGCGAGCTTGAAGAAGTGTGGCGAGAGAAGCCGAAGCGAGCCCTTTGCCAAGCGAAGAAACAACACCTCCTGTGATAAAAATAAATCTAGTCATTCTTTTAAAAAATTTATTTACCCGTCATGATTCGATCAACTAATTGTTGAATTGTCGGCACGAAACCATTGGCGTAAAAAGGATCGCTGGCAAAGCGATAAGCGCTATGTCCAGCAAACATTAATTGATTTTCGATATCGATGCCGTGACGGACATCTTGCAAAGTTTTTTGAATACAAAAACTGCGTGGATCGGCTTTTTTACCATTGGTAAAATTCATTTCTTCCTTGTCGGTCCAGTTGCTGAAACGGCAATGACTCAAGCAACCCATGCAATTAATTTGATCGGTTAAAATTTGTTGAGCCTTTGATTTATCGACGAACATCAGGGTTTCGTCGGGTGTTTTCATTCCTTCGGTGAAACCTTTTTTAACCCATTCATCGACTTTATTTTTATCGGAAGATTTGATGTAAACCACTCTGCCTCTTTGTCCGAATGGAATTTCGCAATTGAAAGTTTCATCGGTTTTAACGCGATATTCAACTTGATGAATTTCTCGCATTTTTAACTCGCGGATAAAATCATTTTCAATGGCGGAAGAATAAAAACCAGTTGGGCTAAAGCGATTTAAATAAACATCACCTTTTTTTAAAGATAATAATTTTTCTTTCCATGATTTTGAAATCGGATATTCTTGAGTAAGGATTGGGCGGGTGCCGAATTGGAAAACGATTGGACCAATTTCTGGATTGTCGAGCCAATGTTCAAACTCATCAAGATGCCAAACTCCGCCGGCCATAATAATTGGAACGTCTTGCAAGCCAACTGAATTCATGAAGCTACGAATTTCAACAACGCGTGGATATGGATCTTCATAGCTTTCGGGATTTTCGGCGTTAGATAAACCATTATGTCCGCCAGCTCTCCACGGGCATTCATAAACGACCCCACCAAGTAAATCTTTGGCTTTGTGATAACTTCTTTTCCATAAAGCACGAAAAGCACGCATTGATGAAACGATTGGATAATAATAAACGCGATATTTTTCGGCAATTTCTGATAAACGATAAGGCATTCCGGCACCGCATGTTATACCATGAACTAAATCTTTAGCACCATCTAAAATTCCGGTTAAAACGCGCTCGGCTCCACCCATTTCCCATAAAACATTCATGTGAATGCGACCATTGCCACCTGAAATATCATGAGCAATTTTGGCTTGCGAAATTCCGCCTTGAATCGAAGAGGCAACAAGCTCTTCATGACGTTCACGACGCGTATTAGTTTTATAAACTAAAGGAATATATTGATGATTTTCATCGATATAATCGGCATTAACTCCAGAAAAAGTGCCAACCGCTCCCGCTTTAGCAAAATGACCTGCAGTTATACCGTTAGTGATCCCAACGCCTTTACCACCTTCAACAATTGGCAAACATTCTGAACCAGATATTTGTAAAGATTTGATTTTTTTAAGCAAAATTTCTCCTTGCGAAATATTTTTGAATAATGAATTTTTTAAAAAATATAATGTAAATATTTAAACCTTAGATGGCAACTAAATTAGAAAAAATTTAATTTAAAAATAGGAAATTAAAAAACCAACATTAAGATTGTTTGATAAAATTTCAATTAATTTTTTTTAAGTTTTTTATTTTATAAATGTCGCAAAATATTCCGCAATTTTCGGTTGCCGAATTCTCCAAAGCTATAAAATTGACCATCGAAAACGCTTTTGGCTATGTCAAAATTAGTGGCGAAATTACAGGCTTCAAACGTGCTTCGAGCGGGCATCTTTACTTCAATTTAAAAGAAGAAAACGCCGTTTTAACCGCAGTTTGTTTTCGTAATCAAGCTAAGGACATTGATTTTGAAATCGGCGACGGCCTACAAATTTGCGCCTTCGGAAAAATTACTTCTTACGAAGGGCGCTCCAATTATCAAATTATTGTTGATAAAATTGAAATTGCTGGCATTGGAGCGATTTTAGAAATGATCGAGAAACGGCGTAAAAAGCTGGCTGAAGAAGGTTTGTTCGATGCGGTTTACAAGAAAAAATTACCATTTTTTCCAAAAATTGTCGGAGTAATAACCTCAGAAACCGGTGCGGTGATTGAAGATATTAAACATCGCATTTTAAATCGTTGTCCACTTCATTTACTTCTTTATCCGAGTGCGGTGCAAGGCGACAAAGCTTCGCGTGAAATTATCGCCGGAATTAAATATTTTAATGCTCTTAAAATAAATCGTCCCGAAGTCATAATTATCGCACGCGGAGGCGGTTCATTTGAAGATTTATTGCCATTTAACGACGAAGATTTGGTGCGTGAAGTTTTTAAATCGGAAATTCCAATTATTTCGGCGGTCGGCCATGAAACCGATTTCACTCTAATTGATTTTGTTGCAGATGTGAGGGCTCCAACGCCTACGGCGGGAGCTGAATTCGTAACGCCAGTTTTAGAAGATTTAAAAAATAATTTAAAAAATCTTGAAAAAAATATTAATAATTCCATCGATAATTTTTTTATCAAAAATCTCACGGCACTTAGAAATCTCGAGAGAAATTTATTAAGTCCGCAAAAATTTTTAGAAAATTCACAACAAAAAATTATAAATTTTTCCGAAAAAATTGAATATTCGGCAAAAAATTTTATTGAAAATAATTTTTTAAAAATTCAAAAAATTGCCATAAAATCCGATGTTATTTTTGAAAGAATTAAAATTTTACAACAAAAAATATTTTATAATTTTGAAGCCATTAAAAAAAATATTGAAAATAATTTAATACAAAAAAATATTAGGCTTGAAGGCTTCGCCAGCACAATAAAATCATGTAATTATCAACAAATGCTTGAAAGAGGTTTTGCGGTTTTGAAGGATAAAAATAATCGTTTAATTATTAATTGTGAAGATCTAAAAAATCAGCAAAAATTTACAATAAAAATGCATGATGGCGAAGTTTTGGCAAGTCCAAATGAAATTATAAAAAATAATAATTCGCCCACAAAAAAAATCGATACTCAACCCAACTTTTTTGATTTAATTGAAAAATAAATATGTTTAAAACTCCACAATTTTGGTTACAAAAAAATAGCTTATTTTCATTGATTTTACTACCTTTAAGCCTTTTGTATAAAATTGGTTTTTTGCTTAAAAAAAATTTTATTAAAACTCAAAAAGTTGATCTACCGATAATTTGTATCGGCAATATTATTGCAGGCGGTGCCGGCAAAACACCTGTGGCTCTTGCCTTAGGAGAATTTTTTAAAAAAAATAATTTTGAATTTTGTTATTTAACTCGGGGTTATAAAGCAAAAAATGATAAAGTTTTAATGATTGAAAATTCTTGGCAATTCAATGTTGAAGAGATTGGCGATGAAGCAAAACTTTTGGCGGAAATTGCTCCGACTTGCATTGCCAAAAATCGTTATTTGGGTTATAAAAAAATTGTCGAAAATAAAAAATATCGAGCGATTATTATGGATGATGGTTTGCAAAATTTTCAACTTGAATATGCTTTTAAAATTTTAGTTATCGATAGTAAAATTGCTTTTGGTAATAAGCATCTGATTCCAAGTGGTCCAATGCGTCAAAGTCTTGCGGAGGTTGCAAAAAATATAGATTTATTTGTGATTATTGGGCAAAAAAATATGGAAATTGAAGAAGAGATTTTACAACAAAATTCGCAAGCAAAAATTTTATCGGCACAAATTTCCGCATCAAATCTTGATAAATTTATTAATAAAAATATAGTTGCTTTTTGTGGCATTGCTTATCCGCAAAAGTTTTTTGATTTTATTAAAAATAATGGTTTAAATTTAGTCGAAAGCAAAATTTTTGCCGATCATTACAATTATGAAAATGAAGATTTGGAAAGGCTTTATCAACAAGCTTTAGCAAAAAATTTAAAGTTGATTACCACGAAAAAAGATTGGGTAAAATTTCCCAAAAATTTTCAAGAAAAAATTGAATATTTGGATATTAAACTTGATTTTGAAAATGAAATATTTTTCAAAAATTTACTCGAAAAAATAATAATAAAATAAATGTTTTTAAAATTTAATTTCAAAAAAATAAGATACGCTTTAGAAGCTCCATTGGTATGGTTCGGAATAGTTTTTTTTCGTTCACTAAAAATTGAAAATGCTTCAAATTTAGCGGGAAAAATTGCCATTTTTATTGGTAAAAAAATTGCGGTTAATAATTTAGCGATGAATAATTTAAGCAAAGCTTTGCCTCATCTCGATTCGTCTCAAAAAAATGCCATAATAAATGGTATGTGGGATAATCTCGGAAGGGTGGTTGGAGAATTTCCGCATGTTTGCAAGATGAGTGCCGATGAAATTCTTCAGCATGTTGAAATTGACGAAAAATCAAAAAAAATTTTAGATGAATTAATTGCTAGAAATCAGGGTGGAATTATTTTTTCGGCGCATTTTGGCAATTGGGAAATCGGTCCAAAAATTTTAATAAATTATGGCCTAAAAGTTAAAACTTTTTATCGTCCTTTAAATAATCCATTTGTCGAAAAAATGACTTCCTCCCTTCGTGGCGTTGAGATGATAGAAAAGGGTAGCGATGGCAATCGTCAATTAATTACCGCGTTAAAAAATAAGGAATTTATTTTAATAATGGCCGATCAAAAAGTTACCGATGGTGAGCCGATAAAATTTTTCCATGATGATGCCATAACCGCAACTGCAATCGCCAAAATTGCCTTAAAATACAATGTTCCATTGGTTCCAGGGTTTGTTCTTAGGGTTAATAAACAATTTAAATTTTTGTTGAGAGTTGAAAAACCTCTTGAATTTAATAAAATTAATTCATTAAATTCGGAAGCTAATAATCTTACTTTGAAAATTAATCAAATAATTGAAAAGTGGATTGGCGAAAATCCTGAACAATGGTTCTGGGTTCATAATCGTTGGAAAAAATAATTTATGAAAAAAATTCTTCTTATTAGTTTTCTTGTGCTTACTTCTTGTGCTTTTTTTAATAAAAAGACGGTTGAAATCGGTATTGACAGCTTCCCGCAGGGTGCCGAAATTTATGTTAATGACAAATATTTAGGCCAAACACCATCGATAATTAACATTCCTCCGAAAGATGGATTTATTACTTTAAATAAAAAAGGTTACGGAACTTCGTCTTTCAAGACTCCAATCTTTATTGGATCAATAAGAACTAAAGCTGATGGCTCGGTTAACGCCGATGGAGTTCGTTGTCTTCTTGATATGGCCTCTGTTATATTTTTCTTTAATGCTTACACTGGAAGATGTGCAGATTTCAAAGAGAAGCAATATAAAATAACAATTCCGAATAATTATTCTTCAAATTCATTTTATCAAAGAGAGGGTGGATATGGTTCGGGGGGAAATTATAATTATGATAATATTGGCGGTTACAAAAACGTCAAAAAAGATTCGATGATTGGGACTAAAAGCGATCCAGCTAATGTTATAAATTATTATTATGATCAAGAGGCGATGAAAAATATTCGTGGCCCAAATTATACCGATCCATATAAAGATTCCACTAAAATTAAAAATTAAGCAAAATATCAAATTGTTGACGCAATTTTTATTTCGAGAGAGAAAATTCTATTTCACCATTTTTAATTTTTAAAATATGATCAGTTTTTTTGGCGAGTTCGAGGTTGTGCGTAACTATTAAGCAAGCGATTTGATGTTTTTTGGTTAAGTCTTTTAGAAGATCGAATATTTTTTCTGATAATTCATAATCGAGGTTGCCCGTAGGTTCATCGGCTAAAATTAATTTTGGTTTAGCAACGATGGCGCGAGCAATTGCCACCCTTTGTTGTTGACCTCCCGAAAGTTGTGAAGGCTTAAAATCGAGGCGATCATGCAGACCGACTTCACATAAAATTTCGCTAGCTTTTTGATAGGCTTCATTTTTTTTAACATCTTGAATTAAAAGGGGTAAAGCCACATTTTCAAGAGCTGAAAATTCCGGTAATAAATGATGAAATTGATAAACGAAACCAATATTCATTTTACGAATTTTAGTGCGTTTTTCATCATTGGCTTTTGCCATATTTTTACCATTGATTATAACGGCTCCCGACGTTGGATTATCAAGCATTCCGCAGATTTGTAAAAGGGTTGTTTTGCCCGAGCCGGAGGGTCCGATTAGACTTAAAAATTCCGAAGATTTAATTAAAAAATCGGCGTTTTTAATAATCTCAATTTTTTGTCCGGCTTGAGAAAAACTTTTAGTAACTTTTTCGAGCTCAAGAATTGTGGTCATAATTTATTTCTTTTTTTTGCGGGGCTTTTCATCGTCATCATCAAAATCATCATCTTCATTATATTCATAATTAAAATCATCTTCTTCTTCTTCCTCT
>SYAR01000023.1 GCA_005787525.1 Rickettsiales bacterium | reverse complement strand
GCGTACCATTCAGGCTCGGCATATTCTTTGGCTTGAGTAACGCCAAAAATATAACCAAGAGCGGCGATTACTATAAAAGATTGATAGCCCCAAAAAATAAATTTATGCAATGAATCCGATCCCCACAAGCGAGCGGATGAAGTGCGTTGAACTACAAATAAGCTGGTAGCGAAAAGCACATTGCCACCAAAAGCAAAAATTACCGCCGAAGTGTGGAGAGGGCGAAGTCTTCCGAAGCTTGTATATTCTAGGTTGAAATTCAAAATTGGAAAAGCCATTTGCGATGCAATTAATACTCCCGCGAGAAAGCCAACAATTCCCCAAAAAGTGGCAGCGAGAGTGAAAAATTTAATGATATCGTAATTGTAATCGACAGCTGATGAAGTGTTGTGAGTGCTGGTCATAAGGTTGTTTTTCTAAATTATAATTTTATGAAATTTGTTTAGAATATCTTAAAAAATTTTATGCAAAAACATTCTAAAAAGTACAACAATATTAATGATTATAATAATGTTTGCAATAATTTTAAATTCGGGAAGTTTAAAAGATAATTTGGCAAAAAATCCGACGAAAAATAACGCAAAAAAAGTGGCAATTCCAAAGAAAAACATGCCAAAAAAAGCTAAAAATGGATTGGATAAAGAGCTGGCTAAAGCGAACGCTCCGTAAAGCATTCCGCAGGGGATAAATCCTAAAATTAAACCGAGTAAATAACCTTTTAAGCCTGAAGAGTTAATTAATAAAAAATTAATTTTTTTACTTAAAATTTTAAAAAGAGGCGAAAAAAAATTTAATTTTTTTAACAAATTTTTTGGCAAAAAATTAAGATTAATGCGAAAAATTTTATGAATTTTTAAAGAATTTTGTGTTATAAAAAAACTTACAAAAACCCCGCAAGCGAATAACATCAATAACGCCGACAAAATTTCAATAGTAAAATTTTTATCGAGATTAATTCGAAGTAAAGAACATAAAAAACCGATTAGAGAATAAGTGGTTATACGACCTAGATGGTAAGGGGCTAAGGCGATTTTTGATAATTTTTTTAAACCGTGAAAATCGTTAATTTTAGTGCGACTTAAATTATTAGAAACTTGAGTTAAAACGAATGGACCGCACATGCCCATGCAGTGCGAAAATCCGCCAAAAAAACCCATGCTAATTAAAGAAATTAAAATAATTATATCTGCGGAATTCATAAATTTTTTTAGAAAAATTTTTAAAAATTAAATATTTTTTAAAGTTTTATGTATTTTTAATTTTCAACAATTTTAACGATAAAAAATAAAATGAAACGCAGTATTTTTAAGAATAATTTTATTTGTAGTTTTTTAAAATAAATTATTTAAATTCAAAATATTAATCTAAGGCAAATCATTTTTAACAAATTTTTCTTAAAAAAATGCAAATCAATTTTATTAAAAAAAATAATGCTTCGAATAGCGTTAAATCAAGCTCTAATGCAGGTGCAAAAGCTACAAAAATTAGTTTAAAAATTCATTTAATTAGCAAAGAATTATTGAAAAAAAATAATTTACCAAATTTAAAAATTGCCCAAAATTCCTTGGAATTTGAAGCAAAATTTTTGCAATCGGTGCTTTTAGCAAATAAAGATTCGGTTGAAATTTTTCTCGGTTGTGGCGATGAAAAAAAAATCGACAATAATTCTTTAAATAAAATTGGTGCTCGAATTTTAATGTTGGCAAATGGCACAAAATATTCTGAAATTGAAGTTTTAAATCATTTTAATGATGATGCGAAAAACGTTGCCAATCTTGCTTTCGGCGCGCTTTTACAATCTTACCGTTTTAACAAATATTTTGAAAAAAAGAAGAAAGATAAAGAAGTTAAAGTTGAAAAATTAAATTTCTTAACGAGCGATGAAAAATCAACGCAAAAAATTTTCGCCGAATTGGAAATTTTGGCAAAAAATATTTTCTTGGTGCGTGATTTAGTTTCCGAGCCGTCAAATATTTTAAACCCTGAAAGTTACGCCGAAATTTGTAAAAAAATTAAAGTAAAAGGGCTTGAAATTGAAGTTTTGGGCGAAGTTGAAATGAAAAAGTTAGGGATGGGATCGCTTCTTGGAGTAGGTCAGGGCAGTATTAAAAAATCACATTTAGTGATTTTAAAATGGAATGGTGGTAAAAAAGGCGAGCAACCTTTGGCTTTCGTTGGCAAAGGCGTTACTTTTGATACTGGTGGAATTTCAATCAAGCCTTCAACCAATATGGAAGATATGAAAACCGATATGGCGGGCTCTGCGGTCGTGGTTGGATTGTTGAAAAACTTGGCGGAAAGAAATGCTAAAATTAATGCGGTTGGCGTTATTGGTTTGGTCGAGAATATGCCATCGGGATCGGCTCAACGTCCGGGAGATGTTGTTAAGTCAATGTCGGGACAAACTATCGAGGTTATCAACACCGACGCCGAAGGGCGTTTGGTTTTAGCGGATGCTTTACATTACACTAATACTAAATATAAACCACAACTTATTGTTGATTTGGCGACGCTTACGGGCGCAATAATTGTGGCACTTGCCGATATTTATGCTGGATTATTTAGTAATGATGATTCCTTGTCAAAAAATTTGGAAGAATGTGGACAAAAAACCGGTGAGAGAGTTTGGCGTTTGCCACTCGGCGAAGAATATGATGAAATGATTAATTCCGATATTGCAGATATGAAAAATGTTGGAAGTGGTCGCGGAGCTGGCAGTATCACGGCGGCACAATTTTTACAAAGATTCGTTGGTGACACTAAATGGGCGCATCTCGATATTGCCGGAGTGGCTTGGAAGGGCAAGGGTGACGCTTTGGCGCACAAAGGTGCAACCGGTTTCGGCGTTAGATTGCTCGATGAGCTTGTAAGAAAATATGAAAAATAAATCATGAAAAAATTAGTTATAAATGGCGGAATTCCTCTTTTCGGCGAAGTGCAAATTTGCGGTGCTAAAAATGCTACTTTGCCTTTAATGGTTGCCTCAATTTTATGCGATGGCAAGCTTACTCTCACAAACGTTCCGCACGTTTCTGATATTTCAACTATGGCGAATTTATTAACCAATTTGGGGGTAGAAATTACTCTTGATGGTTACGACAAAGAGCTTGGAAATCAAGGTCGCGTATTGATTCTCGATGGCAAAAACATTAACAATCCCGTCGCCGATTATGATTTAGTGCGCAAAATGCGTGCCTCAATTTTTATTCTCGGTCCGCTTTTGGCGAGATGCGGGCATGCTAGAGTTTCTTTACCCG
Organism: Rickettsiales bacterium; assembly: GCA_005787525.1. Classification (GTDB taxonomy): domain Bacteria; phylum Pseudomonadota; class Alphaproteobacteria; order Rickettsiales; family UBA1997; genus CAILUF01. Next base: position 2,433 of record SYAR01000023.1, on the reverse strand, counting down.
GAGGCTGTGCAATCGGAACTCGTCCGGTAGATTTGCATTTGAAAGCGCTTGAAGCTTTGGGGGCAAAATTTGAATTGCGTGATGGCTATGTTGAGGGCGTTGTTGCGGGTGGGCGCTTAAAAGGTGCCGAAATTCATTTTGAAAAAGTTTCGGTCGGAGCCACGGAAAATGCCATGATGGCGGCGAGTTTGGCGAAAGGCGATACTATAATTTATAATTCAGCTTGCGAGCCTGAAATTATCGATTTAGCCAAATGTTTAAATGCCATGGGTGCCAAAATTTCGGGAGCGGGAACTCCGCAAATTAAAATTACCGGGGTAGATAATCTTTCGAGTGCACGTCATAAAATTATAGCGGATCGAATTGAGGCGGGAACCTACGCCATCGCTGCCGGAATCACTAAAGGCAAAATTAAAATTAAAGGCTTGGAAAGTTGGATTTTAACTGGCTTTAAAGATGAATTAGAAAAAGCGGGATTGATTTTTACGCAACTTGAAAATGATGTTATCGAAGTGTCGCGCAACCAAGATTTCATTAACGCCGTCAACATTTCAACTCATCCTTATCCGGGATTTCCAACCGATATGCAAGCGCAATTTATGGCGTTGATGACTTTGTCAAACGGCGTTGCGATGATCGAAGAAAATATTTTTGAAAATCGTTTTATGCATATTCTTGAATTGGTGCGAATGAACGCCAATATTGAATCGCGAGGCAAATTGGCGATAGTCAAAGGTGTTAAAAATTTAAAAGGTGCGGAAGTTATGGCAACCGATTTGCGTGCTTCGGTTTCTTTGGTTTTGGCGGGTTTGGTGGCGGAAGGAAAAACTACGATTAATCGTCTTTATCACCTCGAACGTGGTTATGAAAGAATCGCCGAAAAGCTTGTCAATTGTGGCGCCGATATTAAAACTATTTATTAAATTTTATCATGATAAATCTAATTGCAAAAAAAATTTTTGGCTCGGTTAACGAAAGAAATATCAAAATTTTAATGAAAGATGTTGAAAAAATTAATGCTTTCGAGCCAGCGATATCAAGTCTTACCAATGATCAACTTAAAAATAAAACTGAAGAATTTAAATTTCGTTTAGAAAAAGACGAAACTCTTGATGATATTTTACATGAGGCTTTTGCTGTTGTGAGAGAAGCCTCTAAGCGTGTTTTACAAATGCGACATTTTGATATGCAATTGGTCGGCGGTATCGCTTTGCATCAAGGAAAAATCGCCGAAATGCGGACGGGAGAAGGAAAAACTTTGGTGGCAACATTGCCGAGTTATTTAAACGCGCTTACGGGGAAAGGCGTTCATATCGTTACGGTGAATGATTATTTGGCACAACGCGATTCGGCGTGGATGGGTAGAGTTCATGAGTTTCTAGGGCTTACGGTGGGTTGCTTAATTAACGATCTTGAAGATGACGAGCGCAAACAAGCTTATAATTGCGATATAACTTACGCTACCAACAATGAACTCGGTTTTGATTATCTTCGTGATAATATGAAATATAATTTCGATGAAATGGTGCAAAGACGCAATTTTGCGATCGTCGATGAAGTTGATTCGATTTTGATTGATGAAGCCAGAACGCCATTAATTATTTCGGGACCGACCAATGATAATTCGAAATTATATGAGTCTATAAACCGTTTAATCCCTAAGCTCCAAGCTGAACATTTTTTAGTTGAAGAAAAAGATCGAGGCGTTTTTTTAACCGATATTGGCATTGAATTTGTTGAAAAAACTTTGAAAGAATCGGGGGCGATTTTAGAAAATTCAACGCTTTATGATCCAAATAATATTTCGATAGTTCATCACGTAAATCAAGCTTTGAAGGCACATAAAATTTTCAAAAATGAGATTGATTATATTGTAAAAGATGGTGCGGTTGTAATTATTGACGAATTTACCGGAAGAATGCAAGAAGGTCGAAGATTCTCCGATGGCTTGCATCAAGCCTTAGAAGCCAAGGAAGGCATGAGAGTTCGCAATGAAAATCAAACTTTGGCATCGATTTCTTTTCAAAATTATTTCCGTTTATACGATAAATTAGCGGGAATGACGGGAACGGCGACCAATGAAGCGGTTGAGTTTGAAGAAATTTATAATTTACGAGTAGTTGAAATTCCTACAAACCGTAAAGTTAGTCGAGTTGATGAGGATGATGAGATCTACAAAACCGAGGAGGCAAAATATGATGCAATTATCAAATCGATAAAAGAATCTTTTGAAAAAAAACAGCCCGTATTACTTGGGACTGTTAGCATTGAGAAGTCTGAATATTTATCGCAATTATTAAAAAAACATAAATTACCACACAATGTTTTGAATGCTAAATATCACGAAAAAGAGGCGGAAATAATTTCGCAAGCGGGGACTCCGAGTACCATCACCATTGCCACCAACATGGCTGGGCGTGGAACCGATATTAT
>SYAR01000022.1 GCA_005787525.1 Rickettsiales bacterium | reverse complement strand
TTCTTCTTCATCATCTTCATCCTCCTCTTCTTCGGGATCTTCGGATTTTTTAATTTTATCGAAATCGTCAAAATCATCATCTTTTGGAGCGGATTTTGATTCGGATTCGAGTTTATCTTTGGCGGTGATTGTAACCTTGTCTTTTGCGGTTTCAAATGAAACGCCATAGATTGCGGAATATTCGCAAGCTAAACGAAAAATTGCCGTTTCGTAAATGATTCTTTCGCTGTAAGATCTTTCGCTATCTTCAATATCGCGAGTTAAATCTCTTAAAACTTCGGCAAGCATAATGATATCGCCAGAATTAATTTTTGTTTCATATTCTTGAGCGCGTCTCGACCACATGCCCTTCATTTTTTTGACTCCACTTCTTAAAATCGAAAAAACTTCATTCATTTTTTCTTTTGAAACTAATGGACGAATGCCGAATTTTTCAACATTATTGGTCGGAATTTTGATGGTTAAGCGTTCTCTATCGAAATAAATTAAATAACAACTTACCTGTTGTTGCATTACTGAAATTGTTTCAATATCAATGATTTTTCCAACGCCATGCGATGGATAAACTACGTAATTGTTGATGGTGTAATTATTTTGCTTGATTTCATTGGCTTTTTTCTTAGCCCCAATGCTGGATTTTTTGTTATTTTCAATGTTTTTTTCTACTAATTTTTTAGTAATTTTCTTAATATCGTTTTTCTTGCCAACATTTTTATTCTTAACTACAACTTCTTTGATTTTTCTAATTTTTGCGGGAGATTTTTTAGAAATTTTTGGAGCTTTAATAAGTTTAGAATTATTTATCGGTTTTTCTAATTTTTTTTCGATTTTCTTTTTAGTAACGATTTTTTTAATTTGCTTCTTCGCTGATGATAAATCTTTTCTTAAGGGTTTTTTAGAAGATTTTTTTACTTGATTTTTTTTTGAACTCTTTTTTGTTTTCATAAATTTTTCTAATTAAAAAAATTGTTTAGAATAAAAGTTAGAAATGAATCTATTTTATCGACTATTATTGGAAATTAACCAACAAAACTATTAAATATAAAAGCTTTCTATTTTTTAAGATTTATTTAATGATTTATATCTTATATTTTAATTTAATTTTTTTTAAAACTTTGATAAGAAAAGGTAAATTAATTTTTTAAAAAAAATTGTAGCATAAAAAAATTTTATTGTCTATAAAAGACTTTTTAATTTTTTACCAACAATAACTAACTTCTTTAAATCAATTGAAAAGATCAAACTGGATCACAAAAAAACGCAAGAAATTTTTATTAGATTATATAAATAAAATTATTGAAAATAAGCTATTTAAGCCAGTTTCTTTAACTATAATCGCTGTTTTTTTATTATTCAAAATATATCAATATTTTAATTATTTCTTGTTGCAAAATAATGGTTTTGTAGCACAAAAAACTATACTCTCTAAATCAATCAAAATATCTCTCTCGGGCTCTTCTTTGAATTTAGATTTTGAAGATGAGCAAGTAGTTGATCACGAAGTTAAAAATGGCGATACTTTGCTTAAAATCCTTGCGGATGTTGGTGCCCAAGAGCAAGATGTTTTTGCAATTTTAAACGCCCTAAAGAAAATAAAATTTTCTCAATCTTTAAATATTGGCTCGGTTATTTCAATAACTTACCGCTCTCAAAATAACGAAGAGGAATCGGAGGCAAATTCAAATCGCAAAGTTGTTATTTCTAACGTCACTATCCCATCTTCGGTTGAGGAAAATATTGTTATCACTCGCAAAAATGATGGCGGATATGATGCTCGCGAATTAAAAATCAAATTATTGCGTTATAATTCCAGATATTTCGGAGTCATAAAAAATGGTTTATTCGTTGATGGTGTTGAGTCAGGAATTTCGCCAAATTCAATGATGAATATGATTAATCTTTATGGTTACGATGTCGATTTCCAACGTGATATTCATAGTGGTGATAAATTTGAAATGTTGGTTGAAAGTTTTTACGATGAAAATGGCAAAAAAGTTAGGGATGGCAATGTGCTTTACTCTTCATTGATGTTGCAAAATCGTAAGATAGAAATTTACATGCATAAGGTCGATAATCGAGTTGAATATTTTGATTCCAAAGGAAATTCTGTTAGAAAATCTCTCTTGAGAACGCCGATCAACGGAGCCCGCGTTTCATCGGGATTCGGTATGCGACGTCATCCGATTTTGGGTTATTCAAAAATGCATAAAGGAGTTGATTTTGCCGCTTCAACGGGGACGCCAATTTTGGCGGCGGGAGCGGGAACGATAATCTATATGGGCATCAAGGGTGGTTATGGTAATTATGTGCAAATCAAGCATAATAACGATTACTCGACAGCTTATGGTCACGCCAGTCGATTCAATAAAAAATTCCGCAAAGGTGCTAAAGTTAAACAAGGCGACGTCGTTGCCTATGTTGGCACAACGGGCAGATCAACTGGTCCACATTTACATTTTGAATTGTTGTATAAAGGTTCCCAAGTCAATCCTGCCAAGGTTAAAGCCACTTCTGGAATTAAATTGGTTGGCAAAGAATTAGTGCGTTTTGAATCCTCCAAAAATGAAATTGATAAATATCGTAAAAACACCCCAAATCAACTCAAGCAGTTAAACGATTCATGAAAATCGCCAATATTTTAATTGATTCAAAAAAAAAATCTGAAGGAAATAGGGTGTTAATTATTCAACGCTCTTTCATCGATTACGCTTTATACTTAACCAAAAGAGGCGCCGAAGTTTTGTCGGTTTTTCAAGCTGATGAGCCATACAGAGAGGCTTCAATCGAGGGTTCAAGTCAAGTTCTAGAATTATCTTCAAAAAAATTTGCTAAAATTTATTTTATAATTCAATTATGGATAAAATTTTTAGATTTTTTGCCAGAAATTGCAATTTGTCATTCTTATAAATCCTTCTTAATCATTAGGTTAGTTCGTTTTTTTTCTGCTAAAACATTTCCAATAATTTCAATTTGTAATAATGAAAATCCAATCAAATTTTTGAAATCAGATTATATCATTATTCATAATTCATATTATATAAAAGATTTAATTGAAGCGGGTAAGAATCGTGAAAATATCTTTGTTATTAATAATTCTATTAATATCGAAAAGGATTTTAAAATCATTGAAAAGAAAGCTTTTGGTAAGCCGATAAAAATTGGCTCCCTTGGAATTATTAGTTTAGGAAAAAATTTTGATAAAGTGTTACGAGCCATGTTATTATTGCGTTCCAGAGGTATTGAATGCGAATATTCAATCGCTGGTTCGGGCGATTATGAAGATGAATTAAATTTATTATCAACCGAATTACGCCTAGAAAAGAATTTTAAAATTCTTGGTTTTGTTAATGATAAAAAAAGTTTTTTTGAAAATATTGATATTTGTTTGATGCCCGTTGGCAATGGTTTCTCGAGCGATTCTTTACTTGATGCCATGCTTCATTCAACGCCATTAATTTCTTCAAATTCTTATGATTGCGATGAAATTATTGATCACGGTTTAAATGGTTTAAAAATAAATATTAGCGATGAAAAATTGATTCCAACATTAATCGCAGATGCGATTGAAAAATTAATCAATAATGAGGTTGAAGCCAAGCAAATGGCGAAGCGAGCCAATGAAAAAATTTTCGATCATTATTCGAGCGAGGTGGTAGCAAATCGTATTTTTCAACTTTGCCAAAATGCCAAAGAAAAACTATTTTATTCGTAAATTTTGTGATTATTTGAAGTTGAAAAAGATTAAACCCCATATTTACGGAAATTATTTAATTTCCCATTTCTTTTTTAGATATTTTTCAACATCGTTTATTTCGCTTGTACTTAAATTTCTGTCATAAATTATAAATTCGCCAATATCAAAATTTGATAATAAATCGCATCCTCCATTGACACCATTTCCATCAGAACCTAAAGCGGTCCAATTATTTTGAGAATTACTAAAATTTTCAGTATGAGGTGATATAACAACTCCATTATATCTGATTTGGGAGCCATTTGTTACTGATTGCTGTGAAACATAAGTTAAATAATATGGATCATTCAAAATACTATTAACTGTTTTGTTAAAAGTTCCATTGCCATATGAAATTGCCATATTTGATAAATCCCCACCCTTAATTAACAGTAAAAATCTATCCCAACCCCCGTTATCATTCCCAAATAAAGGATTACCCCAACTGCCTTTTGAACTATTATTGCCATTGATTTTAAAGACCGCAAACACGGTAATTTTTGGTTTTGATGTTATAAGAAATATCGAGATCGATTCTCATGCAAGTTGAATTAAATTTAAGCGCTGGCAATCCAGAAATTGAATTAAAATTATATGTTGGTTTGAAATCTTCCGAGGTTTGATAAGCCTCTAATTTATTGTTAGAAAAAGGATTTATATCTTTCCAATTAGCAATTTTTTCATTTTGTGATGGCGGTTTATTAAAAGCTTGTGTAGAAACTGAATCAAGCCACAAAGCTAAATCAGGAATTCTTGGAATTTTTGAAGATTTCGTAAGCGCTTGGGCTTTGCTAATTCTGGCATCATTATATAAATCAATGCCACTCGAAATTCCTGCAATTAAAATTCCGATGATAAAAATAACCATAGAAATTTCCATCAAAGAAAAGGCTTTTTGATTTTTTATTACCATAATTTAATTTTGATAATTTTTAATTTATATCGATGCAAGATTATTGCTTATTGCAAAAAAGTTTAAATTTTTAATAGGATAAATAATTAACCCCAATAATTAAGCATAATAATTGAGCAGTATAATTAAGCAAAATATTTTTGAGATAAAAATCCCGTCATTGCTTTAGCATGACTAATAAAAAAAATAAAATGAAGCCGTATGGACATACGGCTGAGATTTTTTAGGGATTTTTAGCCAAAAAGATGAAGCTTAATTTACCATCTTAAAGCGATTGATCCCCAGGTTAGCCCTCCTCCGAGGGCTTCGAGAACAATTAAATCGCCTTTTTTAATTTTGTTATTTTTGTTGGCAAAATCTAAGGCGAGGGGGATCGACGCCGCTGAAGTGTTGGCGTGATTTTCGACGGTGATAATAATTTTTTCTGCAGGAATTTTTAAACGCGTAGCGACGGAATTTAAAATGCGTAAATTGGCTTGATGTGGAACCAGCAAATCAATGTCATCAATCGTTAAATTAACTTTCGCTAAAGTTTCTAAAACCGAATTTGCCATTTTTTCGACGGCGTGTTTAAAAACTTCGCGCCCCGACATTTCAATGAAGCCGGCTTTTTGATTAAAAGATGAACCGCCCGAGGTTTTTAAAATATCAGTCAAAGAGCCGTCGGAATGAAGGGAGTAAGAAATTATTCCGCAATTTTCTGCGGTGTTAGCTTCGAGCATCACCGCCCCCGCACCATCGCCAAACAAAACGCAAGTATTGCGATCGTTCCAATCAATTATTCTGGAAAGGGTTTCACTTCCGACCACCAAAACTCTTTTTACCGAACCATTTTGAATAAAATTATTAGCAATTGAAAGTGCATAAATAAATCCTGAACAAACCGCCTGAATATCAAAGCAAAAGGCTTTGTGAGCTTTTAATTTATTTTGTAAAATGCAAGCGGTTGATGGAAATGTTAAATCTGGCGAAGTTGTTGCCACAATTATCATATCGATTTCTTCAGCTTTTATTTTATAATTTTCTAAAAGATTTTGTGAAGCTTTGAAAGCTAAATCTGAGGTTAATTCTGATTTTCCGGCAATGTGGCGTTGCTTGATTCCAGTTCTTTCGACAATCCATTCGTCACTGGTTTCAACTTCTTTTGATAAATCAAAATTTGTTACAATTTTACTTGGAACATATGAGCCAGTTGCGGTAATTTTTGCAAAAATTTTCATGTTTTTCTAATTGGAATCAGAGTTTTTTAGTGTTGAATTATTCGAATTTATGGCGTTAGAAATTGCTGTTTCATTTAATTTAATTTCTTCAATTATTTTGTCATTAATTTTATTTTCAATTAATGAAATTGCAACTTTAATTGCATTGGCAAAACCAATGCCGTCAGTGCTTCCATGGCTTTTTATAACCACTCCATTTAATCCGATTAACATTGCTCCATTATGCATGCGTGGATCAACTTTTTTAGTGGCTTTGCTTAATGAATTTGATGCCAATAAATAACCAATTTTTGACCAAATCGATGAGGTAAAGCCTTCTTTGATGAGTGATGAAATAAATTTAACAGTTCCTTCTAATGTTTTTAAAGTGATGTTGCCTGTAAAGCCGTCCGTCACTACAACATCAACGGTACCTTTAACAATATCGTCGCCTTCAACATAGCCATAAAAATCATTTTTTAATTCACTATTTCGCAAAAGATTGGCAACATTTTTAACATGCTCATGCCCTTTCAACTCTTCGGATCCAACATTTAGAACGCCAATTTTTGGATTATCAATTTTTAAAACAGAGCGGGCAAATGCTCTTCCCATGACGGCAAATTGAAATAATACCGCCGAGTCGCATTCGATATTAGCTCCCATATCGAGAAAAACCGTGCCACCATTTTTTTTGTTGGGAATTGAAGTAACGATTGCGGGGCGATCAATTGATGAAAGTGGGCGCAGAACTACTTTGGCGATCGCCATAAGAGCCCCAGTATTTCCAGCCGAAATAACAACATCGGCTTTGCCATCTTTTACCGAATCGATAGCGAGACGCATACTTGATTTAGTAAGTCTTCTCAGGGCGTTAGAAGGTTTTTCATCGGATGAAACTGCTTCATCGGTGTGAATTAAATCATAGCGTCCTTTAAGATAACGACAATGATTCATTATTGGTAAAATTTTCTTTGAATTACCAAATAATAAAAAATGAACATTATGATTGGTTGAAGCAATTAAATCAGCCCCCTCGATAACAATCTGAGGAGCTTTGTCTCCACCCATACAATCAAGTGCGATGTTAAGTTTTACAGCCACGATAGTTTATTCTTGTGAAGGTTTTTTAACTTTCTTTTTGATTATTTGCTTACCGTTGTAAGTTCCATCTGGTGAAATATGATGAGATAATTTAAAATCTCCAGAAGATTTATCAACGATTACATTTGGAAAATCAGCTTCAAACGTGCCGTTACTTCCTCTTCTCATAGAGCTTCTAGAGCTTGATTTTTTCTTTTTAGGAACTGCCATAAAAATTAAAAATAAAATTAAAAAATTGGTTTAAATAAAAATTAATTAAATATAAAATGAAAACCATATAAATAAACCAAAATCATATTATCAAGATTAAATAAATGCAACTCTCAATTTTATAAAAATGAAATTTTTTACTTTTTTACTTTTACTTTTCATTGTTTCCGCTTGCTCTTTCAGGGTTGATAAATCTGGATATATGTTTGAAAATAATGATATAAATTTTATTCAAAAAGGAGTGACTTCGAAAAATACTTTATTGAAAAATTTAGGCAGTCCAACCATAATTTCTTATGCCAAAGATAAAGAGGTTTGGATTTATTATTCTGAAAACATTAAATATATTTTATTTTTCAAACCAAACATTGTGGAGAGGGATGTTTTGGTATTAAAATTCGATGATGAACAAAGGGTTAATTATATTAAAAAACTTGATTTGGAAGATGAAGATAATAAATATTTTTTCAATCAAAACAAAACTTTT
>SYAR01000003.1 GCA_005787525.1 Rickettsiales bacterium | reverse complement strand
GTCGACGCCCAGATGAGCCACCGAAGTATAAGCGATCATTTTTTTCATATCTTCTTGCATCAAAGCCACGAAGGAGCCATAGATTATAGCGATAACGCTTAGTGCAAAAATTGTGTCGGCAAAATATTGCGAAGCGAGTGGAAAAAATGGCAAAGAAAAGCGTAAAAATCCGAAGGCACCGAGTTTAATTAATATGCCTGCTAAAATTACCGAACCTGCCGTTGGCGCTTGAACGTGAGCATCGGGAAGCCAAGTGTGAAATGGAAACATCGGAACTTTAATTGCAAAAGACGCAAAAAATAAAACAAAAAATAAAACTTGATAATTTAGTGGAAAAAATTCTTTTAAATTTTTGGTTAAAATTATGACATCCGTGGTTTTGGTGAATAAGAAAATTAAAATAATGCCGATCAAGAAAAATACCGAGCCCGCTAAAGTGTAAATGAAAAATTTATAAGAAGCATAAATGCGGTTTTCTCCGCCCCAAATGCCGATTACCAAGAACATTGGTATTAAAGTTGCTTCAAAAAAAGTGTAGAAAAATAATAAATCGAGCGAAGAAAATGCGCCGATGACGAGGGCTTCGATTAACAAAAATGCTACGACGAATTCTTTGACACGATTAGTGATGGTTTTGTAAGAAATAACGAAACAAATTGGCGTTAAAAGTGCCGTTAAAAATATCATGGCGATTGATAATCCGTCAATTCCGACGAAATATTTGATGTCAGTTTCGGCGAAAATTTTAAAAATACTTTGAAATTGAAAACCGCCTTTACGCCAATCGTAAGAAGTCATGGCGACTATTGATAAAATAAAATTTATAATGCTAAAAAAACAGCCGTAACTATAGTAAAATAAATTATTTTTAACTTTTAAGGGCAAAATAAATAACGCCGAAATTAAAGGTAAAAATATTAAAACTGAAATTATGTCGAAATTAATATTCATGATATTTTGCAAATTAAATCTTCGAAATTAAATATTTGATGGCTTTGTAAGTAATCGAAATTAAAATTAATAACAAACCTAAAAAGCATTTTATTTTTTAAAAGCTTAACTGCAATTTAAATTTTTAAATTTTTTTTTCAACAAAATGAATTTAGACGAAGCGCAATTAATTATTCAAAATCAGCTTGATAATTTAGCTCAAAGCCTTGAAAAACAACAAGCGGAAGGCGATTTTAAAAAAATTTTATTCCAATTTTTTAAAAAATCTGCAACGCAAAATGAATTTTTTGGTTTTTATATTTATGGCGATGTCGGTCGAGGCAAGACCATGTTGATGAAAAATTTTTATGAAAAAATTCAACATGCTCCGAAAATATATTTTCACTTCAATAGTTTTATGATTTTACTTCATAAAACTTTGCATAAAATTCGACAAAAACCAAAAAAAAATGGCGATGATTTAATTGAAGCTTTGCAAGAAATTATTACTGATCAAAAATTAATTTGTTTCGACGAATTTCAAGTGCTCGATGTTGCGGATGCCATGCTCCTTGCGAGGATTTTTGAATATTTTTTTTCGCGAAAAATTACGGTAGTAATTACCTCAAATCTACATCCACAAAATCTTTATAAAAATGGTTTACAAAGAGAGGTATTTCTTGAGTTCGTTAATAAAATTTTGCTAAAAAAAATTGAGGTTTTGAATTTAAATTCCGCAGTTGATTATCGATCGCATAATCGCACTAAATTAACCAAAAGATTTTTTGTTTCTAATCAAAAAAATCGAGAAATTTTTCAAGAAATTATTGCCGATTTGACGAAAAATAAAACCAAAAAAACCATAAAAATTAAATCGTGGGGACGTGAAATAATTATAAAAAAAGCCTTTGAAAATATTGCAATTTTTAATTTCGAAGATTTGTGCAATCAACATTATTCTTCGGCGGATTTTAAAGAAATTTGTCAAAAATTTAATTTAATTTTTTTGCAAAAAATTCCAGCGCTTCAAGCCAGTGAAATTAATGAAATTCGACGTTTTACTTTATTTATTGATGAAGTTTATGAGCATAAAATTTTGTTAATAATTATTTCAAAAGTAAATTTGAATAATCTGAAAAAAATTAATGAATTTGTGCCTTATTTTTCACGAACAATTTCTAGAATTAATGAAATTATTTCCGATAAATATTGGAATGAAAATATAAAAAATCTAAAAAATTTTTAACTAAAAAAAATATTTCTTTTATATTTGTAAATAATTTTATAAAAATTATTATTTAAAAATATAATATTTTAATTAATCATTTTTTATGAAATCTTGTTCTACTTGTTTATCTTCATGTTTTCGACCCCCTTCAATTCTTGAAAATAGTCAGGATAATCAACCGGTCGTTAGTGGTGCGCTTGTTTTTCTTCATCAAGAAAATTCAACGCAAAGTAATGAAAAATCTGATGCTGTAAATGCTACTCAAATTCCCACTAATATTAGTCCAGAAAACAGGTTAATTTTTGTAAGTAGAGTTCAATCCATTGAAATATCGCCTCAAAAAAATTCAGAGCTCCTTAAGATACCAATTCCAATTGATGAAGTGCAATCTAAAGATCCAAAATTTCATTTTTATTTTGAATCACCAATTCCAATTAAAGAAACTCTTGGGCAAGTTCAATCGAAAAGTTTAATTGAAGAAGTTCAAATGTTGGATCAAAGGCAAAATTGGACGCAGAGTGTTTGGGATATTCCGCCCTCGACTTCTACAACACCCTTACCATATCAGCAAATAAATTCTGAAACTAACAAAGAACCGTCGCCACCTCCTGAACAAATTGTTTTTGGTGCGGGCTTTATGATGGGACCCCCATATTCTAATCAGATTAATTTACAAAAAGAAAGTGCCGTTGAAATTTCTCAATCCCCGAGTCAAGTTGATAAATCAATTCAGAATGAATCAAGGAACCCATCTCCTGCTACGAATCCGAAAGCTAAAAGTGGTGGCGACACAGCAATTCGATATTTATCGGTATAAAAATATTAAAAATCTAAGTGAAAATTTGAAATATAATTTGGTATTTGTTGTATTTTGGTGCTAATTTTATAATTTAATTATTTTTTGTAGAATAAAAATTTACTAGTTAATTATTTTTTTTATAAACATTTTATTGGTTTATTAACAATTTAATTAAAAGTTTTTTATTTTATGGCAACGGTTGGATGTCCTTCGATTAATTTTTCATTTAAATGCTTTAGTTGTTTTAGTGCTTTAAGTGGCCTAAGTGGACTTCTTGGAGGTTGTTTAAAACACAGAAAACCTAGCGATATTGCGTCGCAATCCCTAAGTCAATCAACACTTGGGGATTACGGATCTGGTGGTGTTGAAAATTGCACCACTTCCCCTATCCCAACCCTCCTTGTGCCCGGAAGTTTTGTAATGCCAATTCAAGATCCTGAAAATCAAAATCCAGAGCCAATAACGATTAAATCTGAAAGCGTTGATCTTTCTCATGTTGATCTTTCTCATAATGAATTTGAAAATATTTCCCAAAGCCTTACCGCTTATAATGCTCCAGTTCGAATAAATGGGGACAATGATGGTCAAGCTATAGAAATTCAATCAATTTTTAATAATCCCGTTCAAAATACTGGCGATGAAGAAATGAGTGAATTAGCCAAATCCCATATGGATAAATTTAGTGAATTGATGTTATCGGGCGAAGCAAATGTTGGTGACTGTGAAGCTAAACTGCTAACCCCGATGCGTCAAGTTGATGAGCTGTTTTTATATGATAATCAAGTATCTGCAACCGCAACTGCAACTGCAACTATATATACTTCAATCGATCAGAATAATTTTCTTGCAAAATGTGTTGTTTTGGAGATGCCAACTCCATATGAAGAAGTAGATTTGTATCAAAAATCGGACGTTTCTTCCATACATAGTCCACTCCCTAAAGTCCTTCAAGTTAATCCGGTTAATGTAAATCTACAGCCATTTGTCCAAAAAACATCTTCAGAACAAGATTCTTCATTAAAATCCTCAGGTGAATTTCCAGTTTATGAAGATTCTGATTGTAATATGTTATCAGGTGCAAAGAGTGGATATGGTAGTGATGATTGGGGTGGCGGGAAATCAAGAGCGGGTAGCATTAGGAGAGCTAATAAAGATACTGATCAGACGCCAAAAGAAATTTCTAATAAAGAATTAGCAGAATTTAAAAGCGCATATAAACAAGGACAAGCAAATCAGCCAAAAAATGAAATTAGCTCAAGTAAATCAGGCAATGTTGATTGGTCCGAGATGTTTTCGCTCGAAAATTTGGAGAAGTTTTTTGGTAATTCGAGTGAAAATGATAGTCCACTTAGTTTTTTTGAAAATTTATCTAAATTTGTGGTTAAAATTAAAGAAAATGTTGTGCCAAGTCCAGCTCCTGCCAGTGCCAGTGTGAAATCAGATAATGAAAATAGTAAAGGTAAATATTAATTTAAAAAAAATTCGATAAAAAAATTAAATCAATTTTAAAGCCTCAATTTTTTGCTAAAATTTAATTAATTCAAGCAAAATTTTTTATTGCCCATTTTTTTTAAAAAATTAATTTAAATATTTAGGGCGAAAATAAAATTATTTTTAGCAAAATAATTTTTGATTTGCTTATTTTATTTTTTCAGTAAAACTTAACCTCGATCGCTTATAAAGCAAAAGTTAATTAATTTTTTTTCAAAATGTCCGCCTCATTAATTCATAAAATTCGTAACTCTAAAAAAGGAATATTTCCTTTATTTCGATTATTGCCCAATATCGTTACTCTCTCAAGCCTTTGCATCACTTTAACCGCTGTTAGATTTTCAATGGTCGGTGAATATTTAATCGCAACTTCATTATTATTATTAGCAGGTTTTTTAGATGGAATTGATGGACGTTTGGCGCGATTTTTAAACGCTTCAAATGATTTCGGAGCCCAACTTGATTCACTGGTTGACTTCGTTAATTTTGGTGTCGTTCCCGGATTTATCGTGTATTTTTGGATTAATTCTTACGGCGATATTTTGGGATTTGATTGGGCGATGGTCTTGATTTTCGCGGTTTGTGCGGCAATTCGTTTGGCGCGCTTTAACGTTGATTTGCATGATGATAAAGCCAATCCAATTTTAGAAAAATATTTTTTCAAAGGCATTCCTTCGCCGGTTGGAGCAGCTCTGGCAACCCTTCCGATGGTTTTATTTTTCGAATTTGGTGAAGGTTTTTATTGTAATCAAATTTTAGTTATTTGCTTTTTATTAATGTTGGCGATTATGATGGCAAGCCGTGTGCCAACGATTTCCATTAAAAAAATTCCGATTAAAAATAACAATTTTTATTTAACGGCTTTAATTTTGGGCTCAATTATTTTTGGATTAATTGTGCGTCCTTGGTTTACTCTAGCAATAATTGGAACTGTATATTTTTTCTCAATTCCAATTACAATTTTTTATTTCGTAAAAATTTCTAATCAAATAAAAAAATAAATAAATTATGAAAAGAATTTTAATTATTAACGGTCCAAATTTAAATCTTTTGCACCTTAGAAACAAAGCAATTTACGGCGATTTAAAGCTTGATAAAATTGCCATTGATTGCAAAGAAGTTGCCAAGCAAATTGACGTCGAAGTTAATTTTGTGCAAACTAATCATGAAGGCGAAATTATCGATGCCATTCAAAGTGCCGTTGAACATTTTGACGGAATTATTATTAATGGCGCAGCCTTTACTCACAGTTCGGTGGCGATTCGCGATGCTTTGGAAATTTTTACCGGTCCAAAAATCGAATTACATATTTCTAATATTTTTAAAAGAGAAGATTTTCGTCAACATTCTTTCATTAGTCCCGTCGTTGATGGTGTGATTTCTGGTCTGGGGGCTCATGGCTATACCATTGCTCTTTTTGCGATAAATAACATGATTAAATAATTTATTTTTTTTACAATGTTTCCGTTAAAAATTTCACAAATTTCTAAAAGTTTTTCTAAAACCGTTCTCGATGATATAAATTTTGAAGTCCAAAATAATGAAATATTTGGCTTTATTGGCTTGAATGGTCAAGGCAAAACCACTTTAATAAAAATAATTTTAGATTTGCTCGACCAAGATCAAGGGGAGGTTGAGATTTATGGAGTTTCTAGAGTCTTACCCGAAGCGCGTAAAAAAGTTTGTTATTTGCCTGAAAAATTTCAGCCTTCGATTCATCAAACGGGGCTTGATTTTCTGAATTTTGTATTGGGTTTTTATAAAATAAAATTCAATGAAATTGAAGCTTATGAAATTTGTAAAAATCTCGAATTGAATTACGAAGTTTTATCGCAAAAAATTAGTAAATATTCCAAAGGAATGACGCAAAAACTCGGTTTGATGGCGGTTTTTTTATCAAATGCTGATTTAATAATTCTTGACGAGCCTATGTCGGGTCTCGATCCGCAGGCTAGAATTTTTCTAAAAAGAGAATTAATCAATTTTAAAAATAAAGGTAAAACAATATTTTTTAGTTCACATATTTTATCGGATATGGATGAAATTTGTGATAATATTGCGGTTCTTCATAATTCCAAAATTCGTTATATTGGAAGTCCGAGCGGTCTCAAAAAAAAGCACTCGAAAGATAATCTTGATCAAGCCTTTTTGAGTGAAATCAATGCATAATGTTGTTTTTTTAATTCTTTTAATAAAATAAAAAAATTATTGCTTGATTTAATCAAAAAAAATAAAATCATGAAGAATATATTTTTCTAAAAATTTAAAAGAATCTTAAAATTATTTTTAATGTCAGCACAAATTATTAACGGTAAAGAAATAGCACTAGAAATGCGTAAAAACATTGCAATTCGCGTTGAAGAAATTAAGAAAAAATTTAACATAACGCCAACCCTTGCGGTGATAATGGTCGGAAGCGATCCAGCCAGTGAAATTTATGTAAGTAACAAAGAAAAATCGGCTCATTCAACGGGCATGAATTCAATCCAATTTAAATTGTCGGCAGATATTTCTGAAGCCGATTTAATTGCAAAAATTGAAGAATTGAATATTGATAAAAATGTTCACGGAATCTTGGTGCAATTGCCCTTGCCAAAACATATCGATGCTAAAAAAGTTATTCATAAAATTAATTACAACAAAGATGTTGATGGATTTCATGTGATAAATGTTGGCAAGCTTTCAATTGGCGAAATTGAAGGCCCTGAAAAGGCAATGATTCCTTGCACCCCGCTTGGTTCTATTCATCTTTTAAAATCTGTAAAAGGCAATGATTTAGCTGGATTAAAAACTTTGGTAATCGGATCTTCAAACATAGTGGGTCGACCTTTAACGCGATTGCTTATGCTAGAAAATTGTACGGTCACCGTTGCTAATAGCAAAACAAAAAATTTAAAAGCCGAATGTTTACAATCTGACGTTATTTTTTCTGGAGCGGGCGTTCCAAATTTAATTACTAGAGACATGGTTAAAGAGGGTGCGGTCATTATTGATATTGGCATTAACAGAACGGCTGAAGGAATTGGAAATTCTAGGATTGTTGGCGATGTTGATTTTGAAGCGGTTAAAAAAATTGCATCAGCCATTACTCCGGTCCCGGGGGGCGTTGGTCCTATGACTATCGCATATTTATTACAAAACACTTTAGATTGTTGTCTAAAGTTGGTGTTAAAAAATTAAATTTCATTAAGGAGTTATTATGTCTAGCGACATTAAACATATTTTAAAACAAGCAAATTCTGAAGTTAGAAACGAAAATATTGCTAAAATTTTTAACAAAAATAAAAAAATATTGTTGGTTATTTTGAGTATTGCGATTACTTCTTCAATAGTTTTTACGGCATATAAAATTAATCAAAAATCACAACAAGAAAAATATTCTGAAATACTTCATCAATCGATGATTGATCAACAACTTGGCGACATAGAAAAAGCTAAAAAAAATCTTAAAGAAATTTATGATTCAGCTTCGGCACCTAGTGGCGTAAAGTCTTTGGCGTCTTTACGTTATGCTGGAATTTTACTTGAAGAAAATAAAAAAAGCGAAGCCATAAATGTTTATTCTGAAGTAAATAAATGTCGTTTTTGTGATAATTATATCAAAGAATTGGCGGGTTTGTTAATGGTGCGAACCATTATGACTGAAGAAGATGCGGTTAATAAAGCCGATTTATCTGAAAAAATTCTGGCAGTTGAAAATAATTCAAAAATTTTACGCTATTACATTGCCGAACAAAGAGGTTATTTGGAAATGACCAAAAATAATTTGGAAAAATCTTATCAAATTTTTGAAATGATTGCCAAAAATCCAGAAGTCAGAGAAGACCTTAAAAATAGAGCTTCAGACGCCATGAAAATCGTTATTCAAAAAGGTTATGAACCAAAAAAAACATAGAAATTTTTTTAAAATATGTCACCAAAAAACTCAAAATATTTTACAAAAATATTTTTTAAAATTAAAAAAAACAACTTTTTAGAATTTTTAAATATTTCTAATTTTTTTTATAAAAAAATATTAGTTATTTTATTATTATTATTTTCTACAAAT
>SYAR01000021.1 GCA_005787525.1 Rickettsiales bacterium | reverse complement strand
TGAAAGAATATAATAGGATCCTGGTACCTTTTTCTTCTTCGCTTAATATAGCCGTTTAGGCTATTTTTTTAACGTGAATAACGTATATTTATGATTGGAAGCGGTATTTGTGAGAGACTAATTAATTTTTTAACGCAAAACGTTTCATCTTTTTTGAAGAAAAAGATGAAACTTTTATCCACAAAGAAATTCTAAAAAAGTCAATTTCTTGATTTATTATTAAAACCAAAAATTTAGTAATTTTTTAAAAAATTAGAATTTTTTTTGTTGCAAACCGCTTCTTGATAAATTAAATTTCACCTAAATTAATTTTATATAACACCGATTAATTCATTAATTATGCTAACATCAAACGAATTAATCGCCAAAATAAAAACATATAATCCGCAAGTCAATTCCGCTTTAATTCAAAAGGCTTATATCCTTTCGAGAGATGCTCATGGTTCGCAAAAACGCCATTCGGGGGATTCGTATTTTTCCCATCCAATTGCCGTTGCCGAAATTATCGCCGATTTAAAACTCGACGAACAATCGATAATCACCGCTTTGCTTCACGATGTTGTCGAAGACACCGATTTAACTTTAGATGATATTAATGAAGCCTTTGGCGACGAGGTCTCGAGCCTCGTCGATGGCGTAACTAAATTAGGCAAAATTGACGTTGTAAATATCAATGAAAATGAAAGATTAGCAGAAAATTTTCGTAAATTAGCAATGGCGATGTCGCAAGATATTCGCGTTCTGTTGGTTAAATTAGCGGATCGTTTGCACAATATGCGAACCTTACATTTCGTGCCTTCGAAGGAAAAAAGAATCAAAAAAGCCAGCGAAAGTTTGGAGATTTATGCACCACTTGCGGGACGCATCGGTCTAAGTAAAATTAAAGATGAAATTCAAGAATTGGCTTTTGAAATTCTTGATCCGCAAGCGCGTTTACAAATCACCGAAAAACTTACCGAAATTCGTGAAAAAAACAAAGATTTAGTCGATAAAATTTTGCAACAACTAACCGAAATTTTTAAGAATGAAAATTTTGAAGCCAATATTGAGGGGCGCGAGAAAAAACCTTATTCAATTTGGTTAAAAATGAAGCGTCAAAATATTGGATTTCACAATCTTCACGATATTATGGCATTTCGTATTGTGGTGAAAAATATCGGCGAATGTTATCGTGCACTTGGAATCGTTAATTCTAATTTTAACATGATTCCAAGTACCTTCAAGGACTATATCAGTACGCCCAAAGAAAATGGTTATCAATCGCTTCATTTGGCGATACTTGGACCGTTTAATAAAAAAATTGAAATACAAATTCGCGATATTTCGATGCATGAAATTTCTGAACTTGGAGTCGCGGCTCATTGGAATTACAAAGAAAAAATTAACAATAAAACTAAAAATAAAATTGCAATTGTTGGTAAGGAGAACGACCAATATCGATGGATCCGCGAACTTATAAATCTTTTTGAAAATTCGGAAAGTGCCAGTGATGTTTTGAAAAATAATAAATTATCGATGCATCATGATGAGGTTTTTTGCTTCACCCCGAATGGCGATATTTTTAATTTGCCACTCGGTTCGACAATTATTGATTTTGCTTACGCCGTTCATTCCGAAGTTGGTAATCGTTGCATTTCTGCCAAAGTCAATGGGGCGATCGCTCCGCTTCGACAAAGGCTCGAGAATGGTGATCAAGTTGAAATTTTAACCGCCAAAAATGCCAAACCTTCGCCAAATTGGCTTCAATTCGCCACAACTTCTAAGGCAAAAACCTCGATTCGTAATTTTATTCGCAATGAAAAATATAGCGAATATAGCGTTCTCGGCAAAGCAATTTTGCAAAAATTTTTCTTGAGTAAAAATGTTGAATTTAGTGAAGCGATTTTAGAAAAATCTTTGAATAAATTTGCTAAAAAAAATATTGCAGATTTATGCTTTAGAGTAGCGGATGGAACGATTTCTCGTCAAGATATATTTAAAGTTATTTATCCTGATTATGAAGTCGAAAATAAACAAATAAAAAATTCTAAAAGCCAACAAAAATCTACAAAAAAACATCATTCATTGCCAATTGATGGTTTGGTCGATGGCATGGCGATTCGCTATGCGGGCTGTTGTAGCCCAATTCCGGGAGATTCAATTGTCGGCATCATCAACACGGGAACGGGGGTTACCATTCACAATCAAATGTGTTTAAATTTAAAAAATTTGGCACTTAATCCGCAAAGAGTTTTGGATGTTTGTTGGAAAAATGATGATGAAATTGGCGATGAATCTTATTCGAGTCAAATTCGTGTAGTGGTTGAAAATAAAAGCGGGGCACTGGCCGACATTACCAATATTATCGCTAAAAAGAAAATGAATATTGGGCATATTAAAACCACAAATCGTTGTGCCGAAACTTTTGAAGTTATGATTAATATTGATGTAAAAAGTGTTGAGCATCTTGAAGAAATGCTTTCAGCGCTTCGAATGTCGAAAAAAACTATTGAAGTTGAAAGAATTGCCGGAGTTTTTAGATGAATTTTTCAGCAAAAATAATTGTAAAAATTAGTGCAATAAATCAAAAATTATCTCAAGAAAATTTAAAAATTACTTGTGCCGAATCCTGCACGGGAGGTTTGTTATCAGGGCTTTTTACCGAAATCGAAGGTTCGTCAAAAATTTTTGATCGCGGTTTCGTGGTTTATTCCAATCAAAGCAAAATTGATTTACTAAAAGTTGATAAAAAATTGCTCGAAGAATTTGGGGCGGTAAGCGAAGAAGTGGCTTTGGCAATGGCTCGCGGGGCTTTAGAAAATTCTCAAGCGAATATTGCTATCGCCATTACTGGCATTGCTGGACCTACGGGAGCAACGCTGGATAAAAAAGTTGGCACAATTTTTATTGCGTTAGTTACCAAAAATTTTAACCAAATTGAAAAATTTATTTTTGGTAACAATCGTCACGAAAATCGTAATTTAACCCTTGAAAATTCTTTAATTATGCTCGAAAATTTTCTACAAATAAACAGCAAAATTAAATAAATTTTTTATGATAGTTTTAGGAATCGAAACCTCATGCGACGAAAGTGCTGTAGCCATTGTTGATGATAAAAAAAATATTTTAGCCAATGTGATTTTATCGCAAATTGATCAACATAAAATTTATGGCGGGGTTATCCCCGAGCTTGCAGCGCGTTCGCATCTCGAAGTAATTGATAAATTGATTTTACAAGCTTTAAAAGAAGCGGATTTAAAATTTAGCGATATTGACGGTTTTTCTGCAACTTGCGGTCCGGGTTTGATCGGCGGCTTAATCGTTGGCATGACTTGCGCCAAGTCTTTATCGGCGATTTATAATAAACCTTTTTTAGCGGTAAATCATCTCGAGGGACATGCTTTAACAATGCGACTTGTTGATGATATTGAGTTTCCATATTTATTATTGTTAGTATCGGGCGGACATTGTCAAATCTTGCTCGCCAGAGGTTTGGGTGATTATGAAAAAATTGGCGAAACTATTGATGATGCTCTCGGTGAAGCTTTTGATAAAGTGGCACAAATGCTTGGCTTGCCTTATCCGGGAGGACCTGCAGTTGAAAAACTTGCTAAAGATGGCGACCAAAAAAAATTTAAATTTTCACGACCATTAATTGACGCCAAAAGCCATCAACATTTATTTGATTTTTCGTTTTCAGGCTTGAAAACTGCAGTTCGCAGAGAGATTGAAAAAATTACCGGAATGGAATTTAATCACGAAATTACTCCGCAAAAAATTCCGCAAAAAACTAAAGCTGATATTTGTGCTTCATTTCAAAATGTCGTTGCTGAAATTCTAATAAATCGTTTGCAAAATGTGGTAAATTTTCACGAAGCTTTTCTAGAAGATTATGATGATCAAAAAATTAAAAATTTAATTATTGCCGGAGGAGTTTCGGCCAATAAATTTTTGATTTCGAAACTTGAAATTTTTGCTAAAAAATATGATTTAAAAATCGGCTCCCCACCTTTAAAATTATGCACCGACAATGCTTCGATGATTGCTTGGGTTGGTATCGAAAAATTACAAAATAATTTAATCGATGATTTAAATTTCTTGCCAAAAGCGCGCTGGGATTTGTAGAGTTTAAAAAATTTATTTTTAAAATTTTGTCCTAAAAAATTACATTTTAATTTAGTATTATTTTTATCAAATTAAAAACTTGAAACCATAGTTAAATGATTAATGATTTTGTTAAAAAAACATGGTCGAAAAACATCTTATAACACATACCGCCTCAAGCTCATTTGATAATTTCAATAATGCTTATGCAAAAACCAAAAACGCCGATATTTTATTTGTCGATTTTAAATTAGATGAATTTCAAAATATTTGTTTAAGTTTTAATACTGATAAAACGCCAAAAGTCGCTGTAAATTTTTCGCAATTAATCGATTTAAATTTTAAAATTGCTCTTTTAACAATCGAAGGCGACAATTTAAAAAACAAAGAATTTATTCAAAAAAATATTATTGCAATTGGTGAAAAATTAACCAATCGGGCGATAATTTATATTAACAAAATCAATAAATCTTATAACTCTCTAGACCATGTCTTTCATGCTTCCGATCAAATATTTGATATTTTCGGAAATTTAATTTCTAACGGTTTTAGTGGTGAAATTTATTTTTTTCAAAATAACGGAAAAATTCTTTTATTTGAAATAAAAAATTTGTTTAATGAACTGAATTACGATGTAATAAAAATTGAAAAAGCGATAAAGTTTCAAACCGCAGAATTAAAAAATTTTTTAGAAAAAAATAATCTTTGCGAAGTCTATGATGTCAAGGATATAGAGCTTCTTCAAAATAATAATTTTTTTAATGAAAAAAACCAAAAATTTTATTTTAATAATTATTTTTTAAGCGAAGATTTTGCTTTAAAAAATCAAATTAAAAATCCCGATAATTTCAAGGCAATTTATCTTGAAATTTGTAATTTTATTAAGACTCAAAATATATCAAATAATCAAATTATTCAAAGTTTTATTGAGATTTGTTTGTTTGATTATAATGCTGAGAAGGCTACAGCATCAGAGCTTTCAATAATTACTAAAAAAATAAAAACCATCGCTCTTAATTTTGATAAAATTAATGATTCGATTAAATCAACGATTTTAAATTCCTTTTTAAAATGTTTAGATTATGAAAAATCTTCAAATTTAATTGTCTTTTTTTTGGCAGTTTTTTTTGAAAAT
>SYAR01000020.1 GCA_005787525.1 Rickettsiales bacterium | reverse complement strand
GTCAAGCTAACAAATATAAAGTTCCGAGAATTTGTTTTGTTAACAAAATGGATCGCATCGGCGCCAATTTTTATCGTTGCGTTGATATGATGAAATCACGTCTTGGTGCTCGTCCAATTCCAATTCAATTGCCAATCAGCGAAGCCGAAAATTACGGCGGATTAATTGATTTAGTTAAAATGAAAGCGGTAGTTTGGAAAGATGAAACTATGGGCGCAGATTATGTTTATGAAGAAATTCCTGCAGATTTACTTGCTAAAGCTAAGGAATATCGCGAACAGCTAGTTGAGGCAGCGATTGAACAAGATGATGTTTTGATGGAACAATATCTTGCTGGCGAAGAAATTTCTGAAGAAAATTTAAAAAAATGTATTCGTAAAGCTACAATTTCAGGTGCATTTGTGCCCGTAATTAACGGAACTGCTTTTAAAAATAAAGGTGTTCAAACCTTGCTTGATGCGGTTGTAGATTATCTTCCAAGTCCAAAAGATATTAAAGAAATCTCAGCCATTGATTTAAAAACTGAACAACCAATTACCATTAATTGCGATAATAAAAAATTCGCAGGTTTGGCGTTCAAAATCATGACCGATCCATTCGTTGGCTCTCTTACCTTCGTCAGAATTTATTCGGGAACTTTGATTGGCGGAACTGGGGCAATCAATACCACCAAGAATCATTCCAAAGAAAGAGTTGGTCGTATTCTTTTAATGCACGCCAATAATCGCGAAGATATTAAAGAAGCTCACGCTGGCGACATCGTCGCTCTAGCTGGCTTAAAAGGCACGACCACGGGTGATACTTTGGTTGAATCTGATAACGACATCGTTCTCGAAAGAATGATTTTCCCAGAGCCAGTAATCGAGGTTTCGGTTGAACCAAAATCGACGGCGGATCAAGAAAAAATGGGTATGGCATTATCACGCTTGGCTTCAGAAGATCCTTCACTTCGTATTGAATCCGACCAAGAATCTGGACAAACTATTTTGAGAGGAATGGGCGAACTTCATCTTGAAATTATCGTCGATCGCATGAAGCGTGAATTTAAAGTTGAAGCCAATATTGGTCAACCAAAAGTTGCTTATCGCGAAGCTATCACTAAAAAATACGAATCCGATTACACTCACAAAAAACAATCGGGTGGTGCGGGTCAATTCGCTAAGGTTAAAATTATTTACGAACCATTGCCAGCAGATTCAAAAGAAAATTTCATTTTTGAAAGTGAAATTGTTGGCGGTCGCGTTCCAAAAGAATATATTCCTGGTGTTGAAAAAGGGCTTACTTTAGCTAAGGAAACTGGTGTTCTAGCTGGTTACCCAGTTGTGCGTTTGAAAGCTCGTTTAATTGACGGAGCTTATCACGATGTCGATTCAAGTGTTTTAGCTTTCGAAATTGCGGCTCGTTCTTCATTCCGTGAAGCTATGGAAAAAGCCGGTCCAATTATCCTTGAACCAATCATGAAAGTTGAAGTCGTTACTCCCGAAGATTATATGGGTGACGTTATCGGCGACATCAATTCGCGTCGTGGACAAATTCAAAATGTTGAAGGTCGCGATGTGGCTCAAGTCATTACCGCCAAAGTTCCTTTGGCTTCAATGTTTGGTTACGTTAATGGCTTAAGATCTTTATCTCAGGGTCGCGCTAGTTACAGCATGGAATTTGATTCTTACGAACCTGTTCCGTCACATGTCGCTGACGAAATCAAAGCTAAAAAATCTTAATTAATTTTCGCCTCATAATTGAAAAATTATGAGGCAAGATTTACGTTAGGCTATCATAGCTCAGGGGTAGAGCACTTCATTGGTAATGAAGAGGTCGGTGGTTCGATTCCACTTGATAGCACCATTCACAATAAGAAATTTCAAAATAAATAACATTGCAATAATAATTTATTTTTAGTAAAAATAACTGTCGTAAAAAACAAATAAAGTTTATTAAATCATGTCTTTTGTAAAAAAATTAATCTTTTTTTGGACAAAGCCTTGTCCAATGGTATTTTAGATCAAAATACAAAAGAAAAATTGCAAAATTTTACAGTAAATTATGAACGCAAATCGATTTCTTCATTTGCCAATTCAATAATATTTTTTGGTGGATTTGCAATTATTCTTGGAATAATTTTGGTAATATCCAGCAACTGGGATAAAATTTCAAATTTTACTAAAATCTCTACTTACATTGCTCTCCTTATTAGATTCCATATTTCTGCCTATCTATTACGCACAATAAGCCCAAAAATTTCACAAATCATTTACTTTATAATCGCCGGCTATATTTTAGCGGGAATAGGCTTAATTGCTCAGATTTACAATTTAAGCAGTGAAAATGGCGAAGTTTATTTGATGTGGTTTTTTATGATTATACCAATGTCAATATTACTGCGCGATAATCGAATTGGAGCCATGGCAATGATGGGATTATATTTTTGGATTATCATTAACGCCAATGTTAATTTTTATAATTCTGAATATAATTGGCAAAGTCAAATCATATTTATCACGACTATTTTTACTAGCATGATACTAATTCCCAGAATATCTGATAATTTGAAAAACTCTTTTAATCAAATTGGGTTTATTGGTTATTTTTTTTAGGGAGCACTATTTTTTCAATGGGATTTGCTCACGATATTTTACCCAAAGAAAAAATGAGTTCAATATTGCTTCACCCAATTACGATTGTAATTATCGTTCTTAACGTGATTTGTTTGACAAATAATTTTATAAAAAACTTTCGCAAAAGAAAAAAACTGGCGGATGTTTTTCAACTTCCCGAATTTATAATCGCGATATTAAATCTAATTCCTTTATTTATTTTTGTAGATCATAAATTATTAATATCAATATCATATTGGATCATTTGGTTTTTGAGTTGCGGATTGATGATTTACAGAGGCGAAATAGAAAAAAATAAACACTTATTAACATTGGAACTTGGTGCTTTATAATAGGCTTAATTGCCAGATTTGTTGATCTAGTCGAAACTATGTTATTCACGGGATCAATGTTCATTTTATTCGGGATTGTTTTAATTTTGATTGCCTATGTTGGAGAAAAATATCGCAAAAATTTAATCAATAAAGTTTTTAAAAATCATGTTATCCAAAAATAAATTACTCATTTTAATAGCCACGATTCAGGTTATATTTTTTAGCGGTTGGTATTATTTAGAATATAAAAAACTACACAACTCTATATCAAAAATTATTCTCGTAAGAACTGTATTTGCAGATCCTCGAGATTATTTAAGTGGAAATTATTTTACTCTAAGATATGAGTTTAGCGATTTATGGTTTTTTTCAAACAATAGTGAAAGAATCAAGCAAACGGGAAATGAAATCAATGAGTTTCTTTATAAAAGTGGAGAAACAGGAAACGAAATCTATGCGGTGCTTAAAAAAAATGATCCTTGGTATGTCCCCGATTATTTTTCACTCGAAAAACCATCGATAAAAAACGATCAAATTGCAATAAAAGGAAAATTCAACAAAGCTCTTCGGCAAATTGATTATGGAATAGAAAAATATTTTATTAACGAAAATATTGAAGAACTAACATTTGGAGACAAGCTTGAAGTTAAGCTTGTAGTTGGAGATGATTTAACCGCAAAAATTAAAAGCTTAGTTATAAATGATGTTGAATTTAAGCAATAGCATTAAAACATTTTTTCAAAAATAAAATTAAAATAAATTGAGATTAAATTTAAGATATTTCCAACGCCGAAGGATAAGAAAAAAATATAAAATGTGTGAAATTGATTAAAAAGTGTAATAGAATTGAAGCCTCGATATATCTGGTGCGGATGAAGATCAAGCCGTAAAAAAATCCACAAATTGTCGCCAATAAAATAAAAACAAATCCTTGGCCAAAATGCGTTAAGCCAAAAATAATTGAAGTGAAAATTAAGCCGATAATTTCTGAATTTTTTGAAAAATATTTAGAATTTTTGAACAATAAAATTACGCTATTTTGAATAAAAAATCGAAAGAAAAATTCCTCGGCAAAAATTGTTAAAAAAATCATTTTTATCAGCCATAAAAAAGTTATTTCAAAATTAGGAAATTTGGGGTCGAAAACTAAAAAATTATCAAAAGTGCCAAGGGCTAGGAGTATTATCAATAAAGGAACAAAGAGCTTTATTGTTTGAGAAAAAATATTTTTGTAATCGCTAAAATTTCTGGGCGGATTATAAGCAAAAAATAATAAATAACAGGCAATAAGCGGTTTGTCAAAATTTAGCCATAAATCAAAATTTGAAGAATTTTTACTTAATTTAATATTGGTTAAGAGCTCAATATTATCAATATTTGGAAGCTGGTGAGAAAAACTAAAAATAGCGATTGCAGTAATGCCAAAATATATAAAAATTTTATAGGGCAAAGGCGATTTTTTTTGATAAAAACTATAAACTAAAAACCCAAATAATATAATTATTGAAAAAGATAAAAAATTAATAACGCCAGCAATTAGAGCACTCGCTAAAGCAAGTATAAAAAAAATAAATGGTAATTTTTTGGTCTTTGTGCAATAAAAACTTATTAAATTTGCAATCAGAAAAATTAAAGAAAAATAAGAAAAATTTTGATTGGAAAAAAAATTTAACATGATTTTTTTTAAAGCAATTTTAGTTGGGTTTTATAAATTTAAATGATTAAAATATAAAAGTTTAAAAATGATTTCTAGAAAAAAAATGCTAAATTTTGAAAATAGTTTCCACGATCAATTTTCTTGCGATTTTTATCAAAAAATCGAGCCAAAAAATTTTCCCAAAGCAGATTTGGTCCATTTCAACGCCAATTTAGCTCATGAATTAAATTTATTGAAAAAAGATTTAAAAAAATCACAAATTCCACTAATTTATAAAGAATTTTTTTCGGGGCAAAAAATTCATGAGACTTCGATTCCAATCGCATTGGCTTACGCCGGACATCAATTCGGCAATTTTGTCCCACAACTTGGCGATGGTCGCGCGGTTTTACTTGGCGAGATTGTTCACAATTCGCAACGCTTCGATATTCAATTGAAAGGTAGTGGGCCAACTAAATTTTCGCGAAGGGGCGATGGGCTCATGACTTTGGGCTCGGCGATTCGAGAATTAATAATCGGCGAAGCCTTGCATTATTTGCAAATTCCCACAACAAGAATTTTGACTTTGTGCATAACTAATGAACCAGTTTATCGCGAGGAAACCAATATGGGAGCGGTTATTTCGCGGGTTGCTAAAAGTCATATTCGCGTTGGCACTTTTGAATATTTCGCTTCCAAAGGCAATAAGCAAGCCATTCAACAACTTTGTGATTATGTGATAAATCGCCATTTTCCGCAAGAAAATTCATCGACAAAATCAATTACAAAATTATTTAAAGATATTGTTTTTGCCCAAGCAAATTTGTTGGCAAAATTGCAGGCAAATGGCTTCATTCATGGTGTCATGAATAGTGATAATATGGCGATAAGTGGTCAAGCAATTGATTTTGGACCTTGCGCTTTTTTAGATGAATATGATGCAAAAAAAGTTTTTAGCGCCATTGATAGAAATGGTCGCTACGCCTACGAAAATCAGGCTAAAATAGCTCATTGGAATTTGTGGATTCTGGCAAATTGCCTCTCTTTAATTCATCAAAATTCGCAAGAATTATTGAAAATTTTAAATTTATTTGAAGAAAAATTTGAGGAAAATTATCATAAAATTATGGCAAAAAAACTCGGTTTTGCAAAACAAATTCCGCAGAAATTAATTGCCGATTTTTTAGAAATTCTACAACAAAAAAATTGCGATTATCACCAAAGTTTTTTTAATTTAAGCGATGATTTATTGAGCCAAAAACCCTTGGTAATTAAAGGTGAAGAATATCATAAATGGTTTTTATCTTGGAATAATTTGTTGCGACAAGAATATGATTTTAGCGATAAAAATATTTTGTCAAAAATTGCTAAAAAAATGCGAGAGTTTAATCCATATATCATCGCGCAAAATCATATTGTCCAAGAGGTTATCGATGCTGGCAATAATTTAGATTTTCAACCGCTTGAAAATTTTTTAAAAGTTTTAAAAAAACCTTTTCATTATGATGAAAAAAATATTTTTTATCATACTCCTCCAAGCGAGGACCAAAAGGTTTTGCAAACTTTTTGTGGGACTTAAAATGCTTTTATATAAACTAACTTTGCCAACGCAAATTTAGTTTAAATATTGAAATCATTTCAAAATTTCTTCAATATTTTTTGGGCAATTTCTTCGGGATTTAAGCCCTTTTTATTAATATAATCAGCTTTTTGATCCAATATTTCCGCCACTTTCATCGATAAAATATAATTCGGTCTTCTACCTTCGATTAGCTTTTCTTTTTGAAGTTTTTTTACATCATTTTCATCAATTTCATTACCCAATCCTTTTTGAATTTTATCTAAAAGAATTATTTTTGGTATATCAAAACTAGGGGTGATTTCTTAAAATTTCAGAGAATTTTTTATTATTATTTGAACTTTATTAATCATTTTATGATTTACTTTATAAATCACTTTATGATTTATTTTATGACAAATCCGATTTTTTTGGATCAAGTGTTTTCTAGGCTTAAAATGAGTTTTTCTAATAATTTTCTAATAATTTTCTAATAATTTTCTAATAATTTCCACAATGAAACTCTATCTGATCCAAAGTTTTTTATTATATTTTTCTTATTTAGTTTAGCTAAAATATAATTAATTTTTATAACTTTCTGTTTTTCATTCAAAATTCCCGGTAAATATTTCCAAACCAAATCATTTATTTGCCTTCTGTTTTGCCCATTTGGAAAATTTTTTAAATGTTTAATTATAAAATTACTAATTTCATCATCGGAAAAACCTTTTTTTTCGGTATGCTCAACCTCTCTGCCCAATATTTCCGATACCTTAGCTGATAAAATATAATTCGGTCTTCTACCTTCAATTAGTTTTTCTTTAGCAAGTTTTCTTGCCTCATCTTCATCAACTTCCGCACCTCGATTTTTCTGAATTTTATCCAACATGATTGTTTTGTAAAACTCCATATCGCCTTTATTTATTAATATCTCGGTAAATTTTTTATCGATTTCTTTGCCATAAATTTCTAATCCAGTTTCATCATAATTATTATTGTAAGAATAAGTTGGAAATGGAAAATATTTTTTTCTTTGAGTCTCATACATGGTTTTAACCCCAGATCCAAGTTTATCAATCATCCCAAACTCTCTCATCGCATCAACCAGCGCTTTATTTCTATATTTGCTCGCCACGGATTTTATATCTAAAACATAATCTTCCGCCTTGCCGTCGTAAAAATTCCCAGCATTTGTAAAAATTAATTTATCAATTTTTTCTACAACCGTTATTCTTTTGCCAGCAAAATAATCTTGATGAGCGATGCAATTATGAAGAGCTTCGAGAAAAACTTTTTGATCATATTTATCAACCTCTCGAGCGATTAATTCATTTGCTGGATAAATTTTATATTTAGGGTTTCTAATCATATTCCAAGCTTGCGAAGTTGACAAAATTAATGGCGGTGAAAAATATTGCGAAGCTTTTTCCTCAAGAGTATCTAACCTCCAAAGAATTTCTACCGACTCGCTAGAATTTTTTAATTTATAGGCACTTTCTTTTTTCCCAAGCAAAACCAAACAAGCATTTATTAATTTTGAATCTTTTATCAGACCTACCCTTTCTAAGAAATCTTCAATACTCCAATTTTTAATATTTAATTTTGGATTTTTTTCTTTGTAGCGACTTATTGCCAATTTTAAGGCTTTATCATCAAGGTCGTTGATGTTGGCATCGTCGACGGCAATTGCCGACCAATCATCTCCAAATAAAGCAATTTTTTTATAAATTTTTTGATAATCATCAGATTTGGCAATAGATTTATTGGAACTTCCCACTCTATAAAAAGATTCATATGCATCTGTTTTTTTATTTTTAAAACTAGCAATTTTTGCTTTAGTGCAAGGAATTTTATAAATCGTAATATTTTTTTCTTTATACTCAAATTTAAAAATTTCAAAATCATGAGAATTGCCAAATACTTTAGCAATTCTCTCTTTTAATTTTCCCTCCTCTTTATTTACTGTGGTACCACAAATTCCTCCATCGTCACTAACGCCATAAACCAAATAGCCAAAATCTTCTCCCACAATTGTTGCGGAGTTCGAAAGAGCTGAGTAATATTCAAAAAATTTATCTAATATAAAAAAATCTTTTTTAAACTCAACATACTCGCATTCGCCTTTTTTTAGCAAATTTTCTAGTAATTTTTTTAATTCTTTTTCATTCATAATTTTAAATTTTAATATTTGTGGTGAAAAAATTAAATTATTAAACGATTTTTTGACCAGTTCCCGCCCAATCCTTCACAAAAGTTTCAATGCCTTTATCGGTAAGTGGATGTTGGGCTAATTGTTTAATAACTTTGGTGGGAATAGTTGCGACATGGGCTCCGAGTTTTGCCGATTCAACGATATGAATTGGATTGCGTACCGACGCCACCAAAACTTGCGTTTTAAAATTTTCATAATTGTCATAAATTTCGCAAATTTCGCCGATTAAATTTAAGCCATCTTGCCCAATATCGTCAAGTCTGCCGACGAAAGGTGAAACAAAAGTTGCGCCGGCTTTGGCGACTAGAATTGCTTGAGCTGGCGAAAAACACAATGTTACATTAGTTTGAATTCCTTTGTTAGAAAAATAGCGACAAGCCTTGATGCCGTCCATCGTCAATGGCAATTTTATGCAAACATTTTTAGCGATTTTGCTTAAAATTTCTCCTTCGCGCACCATTGATTCGTAGTCAACAGAAGCGACTTCGGCACTAACTGGACCTTTAACTTCCGCACAAATTTCGGCAATTACTTCTTGAAATTTTCGTCCCGATTTGGCGATTAAAGTTGGATTAGTAGTGACGCCATCAATCAATCCGTAAGCATTGAGCTCTTTGATTTCGGAGATTTCGGCGGTATCGACAAAGAATTTCATAAATTTTAATAATTAAGGTTGGAAGAAAATTTTTTTACTTTATATTTTAAAAAAATAATTCTTCAATTCAACTTATTAAAATCACACTGATGAAAAAATTTGCGCAAATAATTTTGCCCAACGCTCTTAATGATGATTTTACTTATTTCGCCTTAGAAAATCAACAAATTGGCGATATTGTTTTGGTCGAATTTGGTCGTCAAAAACTTTGGAGTGTAGTGATTTCTTTGCATGATGATGAGCCCAATAATTTTGATGTCAAAAAAATTAAAAAAGTTTTAGAAATTCATCAAAAACTAAAATTTACTCTGAACCAAATTAAATTTATTGAAGCGATTTCGTCTTACAATCTAGCGAGTCGAGGCTTAGTGCTAAAAAGTTTTATTGGCATTTTAAATTCCGATAAAGTGCAAAAAGAATTTAGGCCTTTAACTCATGAAATTCATCAAAAAAATTTTCATTTAAAAACTTTATTGCCCGAACAACAAAAAATTTATGACGAAATTTGTCAAGATTTAAATAGTTCGCAAACCTTCTTGATCGATGGCGTAACTGGTTCGGGCAAAACCGAAATTTATTTCGCTCTCATCGCCGAAATTTTAAAAAAAGATGCTTCTTCACAAATTTTAATTTTATTGCCCGAGATCGCCTTGACCAGCCAATTACTAAGTCGTTTCGAGGAGCAATTTGGTTTCCGTCCTGCACTTTGGCATTCAAAAATTTCTAAAAAACAAAAAAGAGAAATTTATTTTGGGCTCGCCAATGGCACCGTTAAATTGTTGATTGGAGCACGTTCTTCACTACTTTTGCCTTTCAAAAATTTACGTTTAATTGTTATTGACGAAGAGCATGACAGTTCGTTTAAGCAAGAAGATATTTTTAATTTTCATGCTCGCGATATGGCGATTGTTAAGAGTAAATTAGAAAATTTTCCGATTATTTTATCATCAGCAACGCCGGCACTTGAAACCTACAGCAACGGTAAAAGTGGCAAATATAAACAATTTTTTTTAACACAAAAATTTGGTACTAAAAATGTCATTGAATTTGTTGATTTACGCCAAGAAAAAATTGAAAATAATCATATTTTATCGAAAAAATTGCGCGAAGAAATTGCTAAAAATTTATTACAAAAAAAACAAAGTTTATTATTTTTAAATCGTCGCGGATATTCTCCAATAACGCTTTGTAAGTCATGTGGTAAAAAATATGATTGCCCAAATTGTGATTTTCATTTGGTGCTTCACAAACATAAAAATTTATTAATTTGTCATCATTGCGGACATCAAGAAAAAACTTTAAAAAATTGCAAATATTGCAATGAAGAAAATTCTTTAATCAGCATCGGAACTGGCGTTGAAAAACTTTTGGAAGAGGTAAAATTTGTTTTTCCCGACGCCAAAATTGCTTCGATAAATAGCGATGATATTAAAAGTTTTGAAGACGCCGAAAAAATCGTTCAAGATATTTCATGTGGAACAATTGACATAATTATCGGAACACAAATGATTTCCAAAGGTTATGATTTTGCTAATTTAAATTTAGTTGGAATTGTCGATGCCGATTCGATGCTTTATTCTTCGGATTTACGAGCTTTAGAAAGAGCTTACCAAGTTTTTACGCAAGTGATGGGAAGAGCGGGACGTCGCGATGAAAGTGGGAAAATTATAATTCAAACTTTTAATCCACAAAATTTACTTTTCGAAAAAATTGCCCTCAATGACAAAAAAGATTTTTATGATTTTGAATTAAATAATCGTCAACAATTAAATTTACCACCTTTTACTCAAATGGCGAGATTTGAAATTAGTGCTTTAAATGAACAAGAAGCCAAAAATTTTGCTAAGAATTTATTAAAATATTTTCCGATTAATGATAAAATTGAAATTTTTGGACCCGCTCCGGCACCACTTCAAAAGCTCAAAAATCGCCATCATTTTTTGATTCATTTGAAAGTGGATAAAAAAGTTAATTTACAAAAATTAATTAATGACGTAACATCAAAAATTGAAATTCCAAATAAATATCGATTACGCATAAATGTTAATCCTTTCTAACTATTTTTAATTAAAATTTTATAAAAAAATGCTTTATAAACTTATAATCAAAGTCATTATTTTATCTTTATTAATCTGCTCTAAAGCATATTCACAAAGTCAAATTGCTAATAATGTTTCGCAAGAACTTTCCAATATAATGCTTTCGAAAGAAAAAATTACCAAAAAAGATTACAATAATTTTTGGAGTAAAACTGGAGTAAAATCTAAAGAAGAAAAAATGAATTTGATCGTCAACGTAAAAAATAGTTTTTTAATAATTCAAGAATATAACAAAGCGGTATGGGAATGTGCTGAAAATTCTTGGATCTCCAATAAAGAAATTGAATGTAAGGATTTACAAAAAATTGCGCAAAATATAAAAAAAATTTTTTATAATTCTGTTGAAATTGAGAAGTTTAAAGAAATGGAAAAAGGCTTTAATGATATAATAAAAACATCGGCAAAGCGCGGAAAGAATATCGATTTGGCTGGATCTAAAATCTTTCAAGAAATTACGCTGGAAAGTATTAAAGAAATTAAGAAGAAAACCAATCTTATGCTCGAGAGAATTAATATTATTCTTCAGCCCGAATTTATTGATTCGCCAGCTTAATACCATTTCCAACAAAAAATGTTAAATTAAACAAAATATTTTTGAGATAAAAATCTTTAAAAAATGAAGCCGTATGTCAATGTGGCTGAGGCTTTTTGAAGATTTTTAGCCAAAAAGATGAAGCTTAATTTACAATCCTTAATTGATACTTTTTTTATTGGAAATGGTATAATAAACTTAACTTTCGGTAGTATAATTTGGCGATTCTGAAGTTATTGTAATTGAATGCGGATGCGATTCTTTCAATCCTGAATTAGTAATTCTAACAAATTGACAATTTCTGCGCATATCTTCAATATTAGCGTTACCAGTATAGCCCATTGCCGATTTTAAACCACCAACTAATTGATGAAGAACATCGACCACCGAGCCTTTATAAGGGACGCGACCCTCAACACCTTCTGGCACTAATTTCATTTTATCAGCAACGTCTTGTTGGAAATAACGATCGGCTGAACCACGAGCCATGGATCCTAGAGAACCCATTCCGCGATAAACTTTATAAGAACGTCCTTTAAATAAAACGATTTCACCCGGAGTTTCTTCAGTTCCTGCCAACAGCCCACCAAGCATAACCGCACTAGCTCCGCCAGCAATCGCTTTTGCCAAATCTCCCGAAAATCTAATGCCACCATCGGAAATTACGGGAAGCTTAACTTTTTCACAAAATTCCATAACATCAAGAAGTGCCGAAAATTGAGGAATGCCAACACCGGCAATTACTCGCGTTGTACATATTGAACCTGGACCAATTCCAACTTTGACGCCATCAACCCCAACATCAAAGAGGGCTTTGGCGGCTTCTTTGGTAGCAATATTGCCGGCAATAATTTCTTGTTTTGGATAAAGTTTTTTTAATTCTCTAACGGTTTCTATAACGCCTTTGGAGTGACCATGAGCGGTGTCAACCACTAAAATATCAACATGTTCTTCGATTAAACTTTCCGCACGTTTTATGCCATCCTTGCCAACTGAAGTCGCTCCCGCCACCAATAAACGCCCCTCTTTATCTTTTGATGCCAAAGGAAATTGTTTAGTTTTTTCTAAATCTTTGCCCGTCATTAAACCTATGCAATTATTGTCGCTATCAACAATAATAATTCTTTCAATTTTATTTTTATGTAAAAGATTTTTAGCTTCTAGCTTACTAACGCCTAGCTTTGCGGTTATAAGATTTTCTTTTGTCATTAAATCTTTAACGAGCTGTTTTTTATCATGAGCAAAACGCACATCGCGATTTGTCAAAATGCCAACGAGTTTTTTAGAGCCACTTTTAACTACCGGTATTCCTGAAATTCCATATTGTTTCATCAAATGAAGAGCATCACCTAGAGTTTCATCGGGCGTTATAATTACAGGATTAACCACCATTCCCGATTCAAATTTTTTCACTCTTCTAATTTCATCGGCTTGATCTTTTATTGAAAAATTTTTATGAATACAGCCAATCCCACCGCTTTGAGCCATAGCTATCGCCAAACGACTTTCGGTTACAGTGTCCATCGCCGCCGAAATTATTGGAATTTCAATTGAAATATTTTTAGTAATTTTAGTTCGGGTATTCGCCTCGCTGGGAAGAACTTCTGAGTATAGAGGCTTAAGCAGAACATCATCAAATGTTAAAGCTGGAGATGATGTTTCAATTGTTTTGCGATTATTTACCATAATTTTGCGAGCTAAATTTAATTTTAATCTTGTTTAATAAATCAACAACCTATAAAAATTGGTTAAAGTTTTTTAAAATAAAAATTGTAGCAAGCAATTATCAATTAACAAAAAATAAAACTCAATCTTAATTTAACAACAAAAGAAATTATGGCATCTCACATTGAAAAACTTTGCTTAGGAAAGAATATAAAACTAACTGAAAATAGAAAAATTATTGCCAAAGTTATATCTAAAAGCACCGACCATCCTGATGTTGAAGAGGTTTATCATCGTGCTTCAAAAATTAATAATAAAATTGGTATCGCCACGGTTTATCGCACCGTGAAAATGCTAGAAGAGTCTGGAATTATCGCCAAGCATGACTTCTTAAATAAGGGGCGAGCGCGTTATGAATTTCTTGAAAATGATGATCATCACGATCATTTAGTCGATATTACCAATGACGAAGTTATAGAATTTTACAATGAAGAAATTGAAAAATTAAAAGAAAAAATCGCTCGCGATCACGGTTATGAATTAATTGGACATAAACTAGAATTATATTGCAGACCAATTGTTAAAAAAAATTAATTTTATATGGCGGTTTACACAAAAATAAATTTCGAAGAACTTTCTCAGCATCTTAAGAATTATGAAGTGGGTGATCTCGTTGAATTCGTTGAAATTATTGACGGCATCGACAATTCTAATTTTATTGTTAAAACCACAAAAAATACTTTTATTTTTACAATTTTTGAATCACGAATTGATAAAAATAGCTTGCCGTATTTTATAAATTTTAAAGAGCATTTGGCATTAAAAAATATTTCATGTCCCGCTCCAATAAAAGCCAAAAATTTGCAAACTATTCTTGATTTTAAAAATAAAAAAACCGCTTTGGTTAGTTTTTTAAATGGCTCTACTTTAAAAACTCACAACGATGGATATTATTACAACATCACCAGTAATCACTGCTTTCAAGTTGGCGGAATGTTGGCAAAAATGCATTTGGCTTCGAAGGATTTCACATTAATCCGCGATAATGATTTAGCGGTTAAAGATTTTGAAAATTTATTTAATAAATTTCAACATTTAATTGACGATTATGATCCAGCTTTAAATAAATTAATTACCAGCACATTAAAAACTTTAAAAAATAATTGGAAGCTTGATTTAGAATATTCGCCGTGCCATTTAGATTTATTCCCCGACAATGTTTTTTTTGATGAAAAAAATCAAATTAGTGGCGTAATTGATTTTTATTTTTCGGCAAATGATTTATTAATTTATGACTTCGCGATAGTTGTCAATGCTTGGTGCTTCGATAAAACAAATTTCAATTTTGATAAATTTGAAGCTTTATTAAATTCTTATCAAAAAATTAAACCACTTAGTTCAAAAGAATTAAATTTCTTAGAAACGGCTTTAATTGCTGGGGCGATGAGATTCTTGTTAACTAGGCTTCACGATATGTTTTTTACTCCAAAAAATTCTCTTGTAAAAATAAAAAATCCTATTGAATATAAAGAAAAGCTTTTATTTTTTATTAACAACAAAATATTAAAATAATGATTAATTATAATTTTTTCGGCAAGGATTGCTTGATTGATTCGGAGTTAAAAGATCGCACCGATTTAAATCAAAAATTAAATGATTTAAATTTTAAATTTGGCGAAGTTTTATTGTTAAACCAAATTCATGGAAGAGAGGTTGTGGTGGTTGATGATATTAAAAAAATCCATGGAATTCAAAATTTACCCAAAGCCGATGGCATCGTCACTAATTTAAAAAATGTGGCGATTGGAATTATTACCGCTGATTGTGCTCCAATTATTTTTTATGATGAAGAAAATCACATTATTGGTGCTTGTCATGCTGGCTGGAGAGGAGCTAAATTAGGCATTATTCAAGAGACTGTTGAAAAAATGAAGGCATTGGGTGCTAAAAATATTTCTGCAATTATCGGACCAATGATTCAACAATATTCTTATCAAGTTTCGATAGATTTTTACAATGAATTTTTATTAGAAAACAAAGATAATTTAAGATTTTTTAAAGAAACTCCTGATCCGATTCGTTGGAATTTTAACTTGCCAAATTATGTTGAAAGCAAATTATCTTTAAGTGGCGTTAATGATATCGAAAATTTGATGATTGACACTTACACCAATATTCAAAAATATTATAGCTATCGTCGATTCTCTCACAATAACGCAGAGGAAAAAGGAAGAAATATTGCAGTTGTTTGCTTAAATTAAATTTGCTCTTTTTTAATAATTTCCCGAGCAAGCTTTAAATATGCCACGGAACCCGAGCATTTTGAATCGTAAACAATTCCCGGCAAACCATAAGAAGGGGCTTCGGAGAGTTTAACATTTCTCGGAATATAACTTTCGTAAACTTTATCACCAAGAAAATTACGAACATCTTCTTCGACTTGCTCGGTAAGTTTATTACGTTTATCATGCATCGTTAAAATTATTCCACTAATCGACAAATCTTGATTTAAATTATCCTTGATTAATCCAACGGTATTAAGCAAATGGCTCAATCCTTCGAGTGAAAAAAATTCACATTGCATCGGAATCAATATTGAATCTGAAGCACAAAGTGCATTTATTGTTAATAATCCGAGCGATGGTGGGCAATCAATTACAATAACATCGAAATCTTCAACGATTTCTTGAAGAGCATTTTTCAAAAGAAATTCTCTATTTTCAATATTTACCAATTCAACTTCGGAAGCCGATAAATCAACGGTTGATGTAATAATTTTTAAATTCGGAATTTTTGTTTTGATGATAGCTTCATTAGGCTTAACTTGCCCAATAATAACTTCGTAAATGGTGCTAAGGCGATCATTAGCATCTATTCCTAAGCCAGTACTGGCATTGCCTTGCGGATCCAAATCAATCAACAAAACTTTTTTTCCTATCGCCGACATTGCGGTAGCAATATTTATCGCCGTAGTTGTTTTACCGACCCCACCTTTTTGGTTTACGATTGAAAATATTTTGGCTTTTTTAATCTTTTCTTGATGATCCATATTTAAAATTTTAGAAATTTTGGATTTGATTTTGTTATGATTAAACTAAATTTACTAAACTAATTTGTCAATTCGTTTCACATGAAACAAATAATTTTAAATTTTTCTTAAAAAATTTATGTAAATTGTCGAACCGACCGCATCTATTTTTTTATTATCGAATTCTATTGAATAACAACCGCCCTTAGCAATGGGATAACGAAAATTACCAGCGAATATATCAAAAGCTATATTGTTGTGATAGCTAAATTTATTATCTCCAAATAAATCAAAATTAAATTTTATTTTTTCAAAATTTTCTTGCAAAAAAGTCATTAATTTTTTGCCATTGTCGAGAATTTTAGCAATTTCTGGATTCTTAAATTGAGCCCTAATTTTTTTATCCAAATTTTCAAAATCATTATTTTTTAAAACTATTTCAGTAATTAATTCTTCATAATTTTTAGCTAATATTTTTATGTCGGAAATTCTTTTGTTAATTATGGCATCTTTAAGTTGATCTATGTTTTCTAAATTAATATTTTCTAAAAATTTATCCAAAAAATCTGGCAATGAAATCGAAATATTTAGATCGATTATATTAATTTTTTCCAAAGCATTTAAAGTGCTTTTTATTACTTCAAAACATGAATTTATATCCATAGAGCCAATTATTTCACAACCAACTTGTGTTTGTTGACGTTCACGATAAATTTCATCACTATTTAGACAAACAACATCGCCGTAATAACATAATTTTAGCGGAACATTTATCTCATCATAATTGGAAGAAATATATTTTGAAATTTGCAGAGTGATGTCGTCGCGGAAAAATAAATTTTTGCCCGAAATATTGTCGCTAAAATTAAAGGTATTTTCTAGGTTTTTTTTATCATAATTTTCAGAAAATTCAATCAATGAAGTTTTAATCAATTTATAATCATCATTGATAAAACTTTCCAAAGTATTTTTGGTATATTCATAGTTTTTTTTGGCTTCATCTCCTGTAAGCTCGTAAAATCCAAGTGGTAATAATCTTTTTTTATTCTTCATAATTATTTTTTATAAATTTTTGTAAATTTAACATATCAAGCCAAGCCAGTCTTTTCTTTGCAGGCTGTCGCATTAAAAAAGAAGGATGAAAAATGGTAAATATTTTGGTTTTATTTTCTAAAAATTGTGGGGAAAAATCAAGAAATTGACCACGAATTTTACTGATTGCTTCAGAAGTATCAATGATCGCATTCATCGCCGTTGCTCCGACTAAAATTATGACTTTAGGATTAAAAAGTTGCAAATGTCTTTCCACAAAAGGTCGGCAAATGGCTTGCTCTTCATCGGTTGGACGACGATTTCCGGGCGGACGCCAAAAAATTACGTTAGTAATGTAATAATCTTTGTCACGAGTCAGATTTATAGCATTAAACATCCCCGTCAACATTTCACCGGAATCACCGCAAAATGGCACTCCGCTTAGGTCTTCATGATTACCAGGAGCCTCGCCGATAATCATAATTTTAGAATTAGGATTGCCATCGGCGAAAACCATATTGGTTGCCATTTTTTTTAGATTACAACCATCGAAATTTTCAACAATCTCTTTAAGTTCGGCAATATTTTTAGCTTTACTTGCCAATAAACGTGCATTTTCAACAATTTGATTTAACGGTAAAAATTTCTCATCAATATTTGGTAATTTATTTTCCATAAAATTTGTTTGATTTTTTTTCGCTAGCTCCGCCAATGCTTGCGAGGTTGAAGAGATATTTTTTACATTTGAAATAATCGTCGATTCTAGAATTTTTGGCTGATCAGGTAATTTTTCTTTTTTAACTTCTTGCCCAAGAATTAAATTTGTTTCACGTGAATTTTCTTTGGTTTTTTTATTTAAAACTATTAGTGGCTTGCCATCAATTTTTAACTTATCATTTGGATCGCTTGAGAATATTTCGTTGAGTTCGTTTTGTTCGTAAAATTCCAAAACATCGCGCAAATTATATTTTTGTTTCATTGACGTTAAATAATTTTTTTAATAAATTTCTGGAAGTCGTCGGTTTTTTCAAAATTTTTATAAACGGAAGCAAAGCGCACAAAGGCTACTTTATCAAGCTTTTCGAGCGAACTCATAACTATTTCACCAATTTTAGAAGACAAGATTTCGGTTTCATTTTCAACTTCAAGTTGACGCACAATATTGTTCACTAATCTTTCAACTTGCAACTCGGAGACGGGTCGCTTTCTAACCGCCATTTCAATCGATTTTTTCAATTTTTCTGGATCAAAAATTTTTTTATCACCATTTTTTTTGATAACGGTAATTTCGCGAAGTTGAATTCGTTCAAATGTTGTAAATCTTGAGTCGCAAGCGGGGCAATATCTTCGTCTTTTTATAGCTTCGCCATCATCGGAAATTCTACTGTCTTTAACTTGGGTCTCTAGGTTTCCACAGAATGGGCATCGCATATGAAATGCTATTTAAATTTATTCAAAAGTGTTTTAGGGCAAAATTTTTTTATTAGCCAATAACCTGAAAATTTATTAAATTTTTAAATTAATGTAAGATTTAATTAATCAATATTAGTAATTTTTCTGCGCCTTGCATTTCAGCAAAACCACCTTTTACGGCAACGGTTTTCAAAATATTTTGGGAGTTATCAAAAAGCTTTATTTCACCTTCGCGAAGGTTAGAAATTATCGCCTCATGTCCAAACATTATTCCTAAATCGCCTGAATTTGAAGGAACCACCGCAATATTGCAAGATCCCTTAAAAACAGGGCCTTCGATCGATATTATTTCAATTTTTAAATCCGACATAAAATAAGTTTTAACCTTCTAATTTAAAATTCTATTTATTTTCTTTAAGTATTTTATCGCCTTTTGCCATTGCTTCATCGATGTTACCAACCATGTAAAAAGCTGATTCCGGAAGATAATCTAATTCTCCAGCACATATTGCTTTGAATCCACTAATTGTATCTTTCAACGAAACCAATTTACCTGGAGCACCAGTGAAAACTTCGGCTACGTGGAATGGTTGCGATAAAAATCTTTGTATTTTTCTAGCACGTGCCACCGTTAATTTATCTTCTTCAGAAAGTTC
>SYAR01000019.1 GCA_005787525.1 Rickettsiales bacterium | reverse complement strand
TTTAATTCGTTAGCTATTGTCAGTAAGTTTCTCATTTGATTAGTTGAAATCATACTTGATTCATCGACGACAACAATTTTATTTTTGAATAATTCCTGCATTTCAAGCCTTCCACGCTTTGTGCCTCTGCCCATTGCTACGCCATCATATTGCGATAAAAATCTTTGCAATGTCATTGAATTAATATTTGCCGAGGAATTTAAATTTCTGGTGGCAATTCCAGTTGGCGATAAGCCAATCATTTCATATCCTCGACTTTGAGTAACTTTATTAACAACATCTAACATAAAAGTTTTGCCAACCCCTGCAAATCCTTGAATCCCGGTAATCATATCTTGATTTTGCAATATCAATTCGGCAGATTGTTTTTGTCCATCATTAAGATTTATTAAATTATTTTGAACTTCTTTAATATCTTTGATGATTGGAGAAAATTTGTTTTTTGTGGTGTTTAAAATCGTTATAATTTCATTTTCTTTAGCTAATAAATCCTTGGTTGTGTAGGTATTAATCGGCAAATCATCTCGTTGCTTTATTAATAAATTCTTATTTAAAATATTATGATCAATCACTTTGACTATATCCTCCAAACTCGCATTTGATAAGGTGTCATTCAAAGCATGATTGATTAATTCAGCGCGAGAAAAAATGGTTTTTCTTTCACTTAAATGTTTGATGGCATATTCAACCGCCTGTTTCGAGAGCAATTCTTTATTTTGTGAAGATGTCGTAAATATTTCACGATTATTTAGAATTTTTTTATCATTAAAATTAAGATTTAATGAAGCAATTTTGTCTTGCCATTGAGGCTTTAGATTATGATTATACTCACTTATGACCTTATTATTTCTCGATTTTAAAGTTATTTTTTCTAATTCTTTTTGACTTGAATTAGCATTGGCAATTTGCCGAATTTTTTTAGATCTTGAACTAAATAAATCGATGATTTCTGGCGGAATTCCTTTAATTTCAAAATAACAATTCTGCCCTTTATGTTCAATTTCATAACCAATTTGTTTGATTGATTTTGCTAGGTAGGAGCGATATATCGCACCGATAATTTTTTTGTTATTATAAATCTCATCAAAATAAGCACTTCGCCAATTATTATTTTTATCTTTAACAATATTTGCCATAACAACATGGCTATGAAGTTGTGGATCAAGATCGCGAGATAATTCATGTTTAAAAACTGCGGAAATACTTTTTTGACAATCTTCTATAAAAATCTTGTTAGCTTTTTTAACTCTCACTTTGGATTGATAATTATTTCATCTTCGGCTTTGTCGCTAAACTCAATAAATTCGCCACTTTGCAAGCGACAACTATTCATGAAAGATCTGCCGTCATCAATTACATAAACTATGCCATTTTTACCACGAGTTGAGGTTACTAAATCTTGCATTAAAACTGATTTACCCGAACCTGATTTTCCTACAACTATGGCATTAAAATTACCTTCATCATTGGCAAAAGGATCCCAGAAAAA
Organism: Rickettsiales bacterium; assembly: GCA_005787525.1. GTDB lineage: Bacteria > Pseudomonadota > Alphaproteobacteria > Rickettsiales > UBA1997 > CAILUF01. The sequence continues at coordinate 1,765 of SYAR01000019.1, read as the reverse complement.
CACTTGCCCTCGCCTGCCATACAACATCATGCAAGGCGATTTCATTCCTTTCCACTCGCCTTGAATTGGAGCCAAATTCGCCGCCGTCCAAGAAACCATTGTTTTGGTTTTACCTAATTTTTCTAAATCATCGAAATAACCTTCCGATAAACTAAATGGCAAAACCGTTAAAAATGAAGGCAATTGTAAATATTTATCGCGAACGATTGTCCAGCCACAAGCCTTATAAATTGATTTTAAAGTTTGTTCGGCTTCATTAATTTTAGCTTCGGGAGCAAAAACTAAAATTTGATAAATTCCCTTTAATATTTTTTGCCCAGAATTAATTTTTTCATTTACAAATTGCCACTCAATTGCCGATTTTTTCATCTCAGGAATAAATCGAGCCATTTCGCTATTTGATAATCTCGTGGCGTTAAAATTTTTAGTGCGGGCGTTATCAATCAATTTGTCGGAATTTTTAGGCAAAGTGATAGAGAAAAATGTTAAAAATGGATATTCCATTCGTCTTAAATCTTGAAAATAATCTCCAATTAAATCACGATTTTGATATTGAGCCCATTTGGTCGGGAAATTTTTTACCGAAAATGATCTAACCAATATTTTTTTATCCGCACAATCTTCATATAAAACAATATTATCTTTGAGATGAGTTAAACTATTTTCATTATCAACAATTTGTTGATTGATATTTTGCAATGGATCGTAAGGATTTTTAACTTTCCAAGCGTTCAAATTAAAATTGATTATTTCATCCAAAAAATTAATTAATTCTTGTGGTTTATATATTATGGAATCAATCCCGGCAGTTGTTAGTGAGGTTTTTAATTTATCTCGAAAACCGCATAATTCTCTAATTAGATTTATTAGATCTTCATTATTATTTTCATTTTTAAATATATTCTTTATTGGCGATGAATTTTTCTGCCGAAACGGAATTGAAACCGCAATAATTAATCTAAAATTTTTTAAAGTATAAAAACTCGAATCAAAAATAGAGAGATGATTAGCCTTAGAAAAATATTTAATTCGCTCTTCGGCTAATTTTTTATAAACTCCGCCCTGTTCATCACGATAGCTTTGCCAAGCGTCAAAAAAATCGCCAATTTTTGGCGAACTCCAATTAATAAATTGAATTGAACATCCTTCTAAAATTCCATCGGTAAAAATACTTGATAAAGATTCAATTACTCCGTCATTGGCTCCAACAATTTGATTGCCCTCCAAAATAAAACCTATTGAATTTTGATTTACAAAAATCTGCGATTCTTCATCAAACCATTGATAAGGCAATAATGAGGATATTTGATCATAATTAAATTGCGGTTTTTTATTTTGTTGTGAAAAATTTTTCCCCCCCAAATGATCATTGATAAAATTGTAAATTTTGCTTAAATCAATCATTTTGCCCCATCCATTTTGCTTCTTCATCAACCACATAAATTGTTTTTTGCGAATGTTGATTTCCTTCGCTATCAATGAACGGCGCAAACCAAACTCTGCCGATTTTTTCTTCGGTTCTTAAATTTGATTTTGCATTATTTTTTTCTTCTTTATTTTCAATTTGTAATTTTTTTACATCCTCAAATTTTGGAGCAATTAATTTGATATTAATTTTTGCAGGAAGTTGAAAAAATTCATTTTTATTTTCAACTATTTGATGATTCAAATCCGCCTTTTTAATTGAACGACAATTACCGTTTCCCGCTCCTAATATTGGGCAATCCCAAGTGCTTTTAGTGTTGCTACAAGAAAATAAATTAAT
>SYAR01000018.1 GCA_005787525.1 Rickettsiales bacterium | reverse complement strand
TGCAGCATGTCTTTTGTAGGCTGCACCATATCAACGTAAATTGGATCAAGTTGGGCAATTGTGGTTAAAACTTCTGCTTGATTTGCCGTGACCAACGCACCTTCCGTTAAATTTGATTTACCGATGTAACCCGAAATCGGCGCCAAAACTTTAGTGTAATTAAAATTAGTTTTGGCTTTTTTTGCATCCGCTTCTGCTTGTGCAAAAGCCGCTTCAACATCGTCAAACTCTTGTTTGCTCACCGCGTCGCTTTCAAGCAAAATTTGGTAACGATCTCTTTTGGCCTGCAAAGTTTTTAAATTTCTGTCCGCACTATTTGACGCCGCTTGATAAATTGACGGATCAATTTGGTAAAGTTGCTGACCTTCTTTGACAAAACTTCCCTCGATGAATTTCACTTTTTTAATCACGCCTTCAATTTGCGGACGCACATCCGAAATTTTAAAAGCCTCAACTCGCGCCGGCAATTCTTGAAATAATTGCACGGTCTGTTTTTTCACAGTTACCACCGTGACTTCAGTTGCCCTAATTCCACTTGCGTTATTTGTGCTGGCTTGATTGTATTTTGGTTTGATCCAAAAAAAATATCCCGCAAACAAGACGGCAAGCACTCCGACAACATGCGCCGGCTTTATTTTTTTAACTTTATTGCGCATAAATTTTTCAAGAAATTTGGAATCAGGTAGGAAGATGCATCCATCAATTTATGTTTGCATTTTGGCAGCTCAATGACTTAGTTCTAAACTGTTGAATATTTACGCAATCCCCATCTTTTAAACGCTAAAATTTATGAAAAAAATTCTCGTAAAAAATCCAGTTGTAGAAATCGACGGCGACGAAATGACCCGCGTGATTTGGCGCTTCATCAAAGAAAAATTAATCCTGCCTTACGTTGATGTTAACCTGCAATATTTTGACCTTGGTGTTGAAAATCGCGACGCCACAAACGACCAAGTAACTATTGATTCGGCCAATGCCATCAAGGCTTGCGGCGTTGGCATTAAATGCGCCACCATCACGCCAGATGAAGCGCGCAAAAAAGAATTTAACTTAAAAGAAATTTGGAAATCGCCCAACGGCACCATCCGCAATATTCTTGATGGCACGGTGTTTCGCGAACCGATAGTTTGCAACAATGTTCCGCGTTTGGTCGGCAATTGGCAAACACCGATTATCGTTGGCAGACATGCCTTCGGCGACCAATATAAAGCGACGGATTTTTTGATTCCATCAAAAGGAAAATTGACAATAAAATTTCAAGGCGATGACGGCACGGTGATCGAGCATGAAGTTCATCACTATAAATCAAGTGGCGTTGCGTTGGCGATGTTCAATGTTGATGAATCGATTCGGGGCTTTGCCAGATCATGCTTCAACATGGCTTTGCAAAAATCGTGGCCACTTTATTTATCGACCAAAAATACCATTTTAAAAAAATATGATGGGCGTTTTAAAGATATTTTTGCCGAAATTTACGAAGCAGAATTCAAAGAAAAATTCGCCTCGCAAAAAATCACTTACGAGCATCGCTTGATTGATGACATGGTGGCTTTCGCGCTAAAATCTTCGGGCAATTTTATTTGGGCTTGCAAAAATTATGATGGCGATGTCCAATCGGATTCGGTGGCTCAAGGCTTTGGCTCTCTAGGCTTGATGACTTCGGTTTTAATAACGCCAAATGGCAAAATTATGGAAACCGAAGCGGCGCACGGCACGATTACACGCCATTTTCGTGAATATCAAAAAGGTAACCCAACTTCGTCGAACCCAATCGCTTCAATCTTCGCGTGGACTCGAGGTTTGGAATTTCGTGGTAAACTCGACGGCAATCACGACTTAATCGATTTTGCTAAAAAGCTTGAGAAAGCTTGCGTTGAAACGGTCGAAGCCGGCAAAATGACCAAAGATTTAGCGATTTGCATTCGTGGCAATAAAGTTGAACATGGAAAAGATTATCTTTATACCGAAGAGTTTATTGATGCGGTGGGTGAGAGGATGAAGGGATGAAGATGGAGCCTAATAGTTTAACTATTAAAGAACATAATACATATAATAATAGCTCGTTAAATTTAAGTGAAAATATTAAATATAATTTAAAACTAACTCTTGGTTATCAAGGAAAATACATTAGAAAGGATGAAGATTTTTTTAGAACAGAAATATTAGAAATTACAAATATAGATGGAGATGTATCTGTAGAATTTGAAAATTGTAAATTTAAAAATTTAAAATCCTTAATTTTTGAAACCAAAGACAGATTCAAAGATGATAGTAGGAATTTTCCTATTACATTTAAAAACTGCGAATTAAAAGAAGAAATTTTAATTGAAAATAAAACTAAAAAATTAGTTAGCGTAATATTTGAAAATAATAAAGAAGAAACCCCCGTAGTTACTATTGGAAAAAATAAAATTGATAATGATGGTAAGAAAGAGAATCTAATACAATTCGAATTCATGAATTTTAGCATAATAAATTCAACTATCGATGCTAAAATGATTAAAATTGTTAATAATTCTAAATCTTTTAATTTTAAAAAATGTATCTTTAATAGTGATGTTGATATAACAATTCAAAATTGTTCTATTAATAAATTTGAAAATTGTGAGTTTAATGGGGAAAATACTAAATTATCTATTCAAAATATTCAAAGGACGGAACCAAATTCTTTTAAAAAATGTGAATTTAATAATAGTATTTTAACTATAAATGGCATCCAAACCAATCCTCTCCATCTAGAGATTGAGGATGGAAAATTTAATGTTAATAAAATTGATATTAATCAGATAAATATTAATTTTAAGAATGTAGAAGAATTTACACGTGCTAAATTTTACATTGAAAAAAATGAAGATATTAAACATCAGTATGGTTCAGCTAAAATTCCATCGAATTTATCTTTTTTTGGTGGGGCTTACAAAGAATTTGAATTGAGGGATTATGGTAATAACTCATTTAAATTTGAAAATTGTAATAATATTAATTATTTAAGTTTTAAAAATGGTGCCCAAGCTCTCGAACTCTTCAACTGCATAATCAAAAAATTCACAATCAATGGCGAAATAACCGAAAAAGCAATTTTCAACAATGTCACTTTTGAAAATCCACCCGAAATTGGCGATATAAAATTTAAAAATTGTAATGTTGAATTTCGAGATATTAAGTTTATAGATAAAAAATCTCCAGAAGCAATCGCAGGCTTTCGAGCCTTAAATAAAGCCTGTCGCGACGCTAATTATCATCATGGCGAAATATTTTTCCACGGCTTAACGCTCGAAGGAATTGGCAAAAATTTGAAATATAAAAGTGATTTTGTTGAGAAATTATTTTCGTTTTTTTATAAATATTTTAGTGATTTTGGGAGAAGTGTAAATCGACCTTTATGTTGGTTGGTAGGTATATTTTTTTTCTTTATTGTTATTAATTTTGTAGGAATTACAATCAATAAAATCAATGATCTTAAGTTATCACAGCAATCATTAATTAATAAACTAACAGTTGAGAATAATCAAATTTTAACTAAAATAAATGATATTAAAGATATTCAAACAGAAAATAAGGAAATCTGTGAAGAAAAATCTCTTTTAATTAATTATCTCAAATCACAGCAACAATCCGTAAGTAATAAATCAATTGTTGAAAATAATAAAAATTGTGAAGAGGAGCTTCAAATTGTAAAAATCAATTCAAAAATTGTTTTTAAAAATGCCTTTGGTCCTTTGCAATTAGCGCTTCCCAAGGATTTTATTAGCGATTGTGAATCAAAATTTTATAATCAAAACTCAAATTTAATCATTTATTTTTTAAACTTTGTTCATGCAGTAATCTCTTCGGGAATTTGGTTCATTTGGTTTTTTATGATCCGCGCAAGATTTAAATTATAATCGATAAATTTGGTTTTGAAATTTTATAAAAACACTCTCAACGCATTCGGTGTAATCACCCTCACCTTGCGGGAGGGTCGAAATTGCAAAGCAATTTCGGGGAGGGGGCAATAAAGAATTTCATAAACTCAAATGCTCAATTAAATCCAAATAATTTCACCCCCTCCCAAAATTTTCTTGCAGAAAAT
>SYAR01000017.1 GCA_005787525.1 Rickettsiales bacterium | reverse complement strand
CTCTCCACGCTTGCGGGGAGAGGGTTATGGTGAGGGATTATTTTTCTTTAATAAATTGGAAAATTTGTTATAAAAAAGTAATTTGGTACCCTATTTGGTACCCTATTCTCTTTTTCTTAAATAAATCAAACTTTGCAATTTAAATCAAATTTTTAAAAAAAATTGCTTTTTAAACTGACGGCAATTTAGATTAACAATAATAATTTTATACTAACTTATTTTAATACAATTATGCAGTCAGATTTTACTAAAATTGATAATCCTCAAGAAAATTTAACTCTTACTCCTCAATTCAAATTAGACATGTGCGATGCTTTTGCTCAAGCTCATATTGATAAGTTGGATTCGCTTGACGAAGAAAAAAAAATAAACTTTTTATCTCGCCTTGCACCTATTTTATCAGTTGAAAAACACGAGCTGGATAATGCGATGAAAGATAAAGAGAAACTATCTGCCTTATTTTCAAAAATAAAAGATGAAGCTCTGGTTAACTTTAACTGGGGTAAGGATGGATTTGCAGTTATCAAGCCAAAAGATCTGAGCCCAGAATCAATGCAAAAATATTGCGATGATATTGATTTTCGTGGCGTAATGTGTTTTGACGATGGAAAAGGTAATCAAACAAAAATATCAAATTATCACAAAGGAACGCAACAAGATCCGGGTGACAATAGCTTTGCAACTCATTCTGTCTCTAAATTAATTGGTGGCGTAACGATTTGCAAAATGATTGCCGATGAAATAATTCTAGAAAAAGCACTTGATGAAAAATTGGAATTATCTGAAGCGACACGGAATAAATTGCCCGCAAAAATTTTAAAACATCTAGAAGAAAATAATGTAACTTTGCGCGATGTCCTTACTCATAAATCAGGACTTGGTGGCTATCTTGATCCCGAACTTAAAGAAGGGCAACCTGGCTTCGGAACTAGAGAATTAGGCTATGGAGTTAATGGCTATTCTTACTATGTAAGGCAACAGCTAGAAAAAGGTGAAGAGGTTGTAGCGCCGAAATCGCCTCAAGATTATTTGAAATATGCCGAAACTGAAACCTATGAATATGGCAAATGGAAATATAGCGATCTAGGAATAATGTTGGCATCATTGAGTGCGGAGCATCATTACAACAAAAATAAAGTAAAAATTGAAGATAAAAGTTTCGAGGAAATTGTTAAAGAAAAATTAATAACTCCCGCTGGCGTTGAAAAATTTTCCGCACAAAAACCTGCTGATGCAGTTTGTCACTCAGACGATCCAATCGCACCACACATTACCGGAACTGCTGGTTGTGGTTATTGGACAAATCTTGATGGAATGATGAAAATTGGCAAACAGATTGGAAAAATGTGGCGAGAGGATGAGGCCTTCAGGAAGGTCGTTGAAAATTGCGGTCAAGAATTTTATGATAAAGAAAAGCAAATAATTAAACATCCCGGAGGAATTGATAGTTCAAAAACTTTGCTGGCAGTTGATCTCAAAAATGGTTCCGTTGTTGCGACCGAAGAAAGAAGATTGGGAGAGGGTTTCCCTTATCCAGGTTGGGGAATTGTGACTGCGAGCAGAGAAAAATCATCGCCAAGTAAAGATTCACCTTCGGGATCTCTTAGTCCTAGAGCGGAGCGATCCAGAGAAGTGAGTTTGGGGGCTCAAGATAGTAGTCCAAGTAGATCTTAATTTTAATAATAAATAAAAAATCGGAGAGGGAATTTAAAGAGTTTTATTATCCTTTTAATTTATAAAATTTTTTGGCGATAATATTCTGTTTTTCATCTCTTCATCTTCATAATAAAAAACCTTCTTTGAAATAATTGGTTGTTCACCATCTCTAGCAATGATTTGCAAATCTAAATCTAAATTATTGATTTCTTGCCATGATAAAATTTCAAGATTTTTAACTTTATCCAGACAAATTTGCGATATTTTATTGGCAGTTTTGAAACTTTTGGCGGCAAAGAAAATTTTAGTATCACAATCTGATATTATTGCCGAAGCACCATTTTCTCCATAAACATTTTCTATACTTTCAATATCAGCAGTGATCAAAAATAATTTGATTTTGTAGCCTCTGAAATATGGCATTGCAGATGCTAAAATTTCTAATTTGGAGGCGGAATAAAACTCATCCATAAACAAACATATCCCACCATTTTTATCATTATATCCGAGTTCTCCAGCTTTTGTCATCAGCCTTTCAAGGGCATGATCATAGAAAAATTTCATTACCGGCTTTAATCTATCAATATCAGCAGGATTCAACCCAACATAAAGTGTAGTTTTATTTTTCTTAAAATCAGCAATATCAAAATCTGATTTGGAAGTTGCGTAATCTATCAAAGGATTATTCCACGGCGATAAATAGCTGTTTAAAACCCGAATAATAGAATTTTGTTCATGCTTATCTTTTGACAAAAAAGACTTAATTTGGCTACTCGCAAATGGATGAAGATCATTTTTTAATTTCGGAAGTGCATCAGATAGTTCGACAATTAAATCACTGACAAGCATTCTGGCAATCTCGCCAAATGATTTAGTTTTGAGAGTGTTGACAGCAAGATAGAGAACAAGAGAGGTAAATAAATTCTTAGCTTGAGCCGAATAGTCACTGCAATCTTTAATCAAAAGATGGGCAATTTTTTGAACATCGTCAATAATTTTTGTCGGATCAGCACTAATAAAATCCAGCGGATTATATCGATTAGTTTTGTTTTTTTCGCCAAGCGGATTCCACATAAAAATCTTATGCCCGATAGAAGCTCTATAACCACTAGTAAGTTCATAATTTTCCATTTTAATATCATGAATAATTGCAGATTCTTCAAAAGTCAAAAGACTTGGAATTACAAAACAAACCCCTTTTCCAGAGCCATGCGGAGCGATTAATATGATGTGTCTATAATCATTATTTTCGACGAATAGTTTTTTATTATCAGCATCAAGACCGAGTAGAATATTATTTTTAGAATTCATTTTTCTCCTTATAATTTTTTGTTAACTTGGTTATATTGTTTTAGTATACCACCGACTGGAAACATTCATATTCATAGCTTCAAGCAATAAAAATTTTTGCGTATCGTGATCGCCACAAACCACCAAAATTTGTTTTGCACCCATAATTTTCGCCTCTCTTTGACATTCATCAAGAAGCTCATTGCCAATTGTTATCCATAAATCATCAGACTTAATGCAAAAATCATCAATCATCAAAGTTAATCCAGCATCATAAACCTCTGGAGGAGTGATTAATTTCCCCATTATAAAACCTTGCTTATCCTCATAAATCAAAGCAATAAGATTTTCATTTTCCAATTCTTTCTCAAAATATTTTTTTTGCATTTCATCGGAATTTTTAGCCATTTTCCAAAAATTTGGATGCTTCTTTGAATAAGCTAATCGCTTCTGATGACTAAGTTCAACCATCCACTCT
>SYAR01000016.1 GCA_005787525.1 Rickettsiales bacterium | reverse complement strand
GAAGAAGAACCATTTGATTCGGTTATTTCAGAAACTATACGAGTTGTATAAGAAAATTTTTCGGCACTTGGGTAAACTGGATTGATGGCTCTCCACGCAAGTTTGCCATGACCAATTTCACGACGTCCCGGTGATCTTAATTGACCAACTTCGCCAACTGAATATGGAGGGAAATTATAATGAAGCATGAAAGATTCTTCGGCCATTACTGAATCTAAATTTTCAATAAGTTGTTTATCTTTTCCGCCTGCCCCAAGGGTTGAAACCACCAAAGCTTGAGTTTCGCCACGAGTGAATAAAGCTGAACCATGAACTTGTGGTAAAACACCAACTTCAATTTCAATTTGTCTGATTTGATTAGTCTTACGGCCATCGATTCTTAAGCCGTTTTTCAAAATGTCGTTACGAACAATTTCTTGTGATAAAATTTTGAAAATAGATTTGATTTTATTGTCGTCAATTCCTTGATCGGCATTCACAAATTTTTCTTTGATGTCGCTAAGAATTTTGTCAAGATCACCTGCACGAGCTTGTTTTTCAAGCTTTTTGTAAGCTTTGATTAAACGATCGCCGATGAAATTTGTAATGCTAGTTTTTAGAGCATCATTATTTTGGTTGGCAATTACCATTTTTGGTTTTCCGCAATCAGCTTTAAACTCTTCGATCATAGCAATAACCGCTTGGAAAGCTTGATGACCATAGTTTACTGCATCCAACATTTTTTGTTCAGATAATTCTTTTGCTTCAGATTCAACCATTAGAACTGAAGTTTTAGTTCCGGCGACGATTAAATCTAAAGTACTATTTTTTAATTCTTCATTGCTAGGATTTAAAATGAATTCATCGTTAACTAAACCTACTCTAGAGCCAGCAACGACCATTTCAAATGGAGCTTCTGAAATTGATAAAGCTGCCGAAGCACCAATTAAAGCTGGAATGTCAGGATTGCAGGTTGCATCATAAGATAAAACTGTGCAAACCACGTTAACTTCATTGTAAAAATTAGCGGGGAACATTGGACGAATTGGACGATCAATTAATCGAGAAACTAGAGTCGCAACATCTGAAGGCTTAGTTTCTCTTTTAAAAAATCCACCAGGGATTTTTCCAGCAGCGTAGGATTTTTCTAAATAATTAACTGTAAGTGGAAAAAAATCCGCACCTTCAGCAGCTTTTGAAGCTATAGTTACAGCGCACAAAATTGTGGTATTGCCGTATTTTACAATCACTGAGCCATTGGCTTGTCTAGCGATTTTTCCAGTTTCGATTGATAAGGTTTTACCATTCCAATTGATTTCTTTTTTTACAACATTGAACATATTTTCATCTTGTTTAAATTTTTGAGGAGTGTGATTTAATCACTTAAATTGCAACATAAATTTTATTTAAACGGTTCGGAATTTTTGATTCCAAGCGCTTTAAATAAATTTATTTTCGAAAAATAATTAATCTTTTTACTTATTTTCTAATATCAATTTTTTTGATAAGATCTTCGTAACGTTGATTTGAAATATTTTTCAGGTAATCAAGAAGTCTTCTTCTTTTGCCTACCAAAATAAGAAGACCTCTTCTAGAAGAATGATCTTTTTTATGAGTTTTCAAATGCTCTGTTAAATTATCAATTTTTTTAGTAATTATTGCGCATTGAACTTCGGTTGAACCGCTGTCATTTTTACCTTGAGCGAATTCGCTAATCACTTGTTTTTTAGTTTTTTTGTCGAACAACATTTTTTAATTAATTATGCTTAAAATTTTAATTCAAGCGGGTTGGTATTTATACTATTTTAATTTAATGGAATTTATTTTAATAAAATTATTAAAACCCTTTGAATCTTGAACTCAAAGCTTTTGTTTTAAATTTTTTATCTAAAAATATTTTATTTTAAATCAAAATCGGTATTAATATAACTCAAATCATCTTTTTGCAGTTTTTATATCTCATGCAAAGCCAGAAGCGAGCCATCTTTATTAGATTGTTCAAAATTAATCATATTTTTTAATTCGTCAAGTGAAATTGTTTTATCAATTGAAAACTTTCCGACATTCATTCTTTTTAAGTCTCCAACATAACCGCATATATTGTTTTTTTTACAAATATCGCGAGCTAAACTTCTAACATAAGTTCCTTTAGAACATTCAATTTCCATTTCGCAATAATCTTGATGAAAACCCAAAACTTTTATCGAATAAATTTCAATTTCACGAAATGGCATTTCAACATCTAAGCCCCGACGTGCAAGATTATAAGATCTTTCACCATTAATTTTTATAGCTGAAAATTTTGAAGGTTGTTGTTTAATTTTACCAATAAAATTTGGAATATTTTTTGCAAGATCTGTCAAGGAAATTCTTTTTTCATTAGATTCAATAACTTTTCCTGTAATATCATCACTATCTCTGAATTCTCCAAATATTATTGTAAAATAATATTTTTTTGTGAAATCCATAATTTTTGAAGATTGTTTTGTGGATTTATTAATTGCTATTGGCAATACTCCAGTGGCAAATGGATCAAGAGTTCCACCATGTCCAACTTTTTTGGCTTTAGTTATTTTTTTTATTATTTTTACAGCGAAGGCTGAGGAAATATCTTTGGGTTTATCGAGATTTATCCAATAATTTTCATTAGTAAAATCAAAATTATTTTTGGCAAAAATGCTCGAAATTTTTGTCATTTAATTTACACAGCATTGGCACCAGAGACTATATCAATTAGCTCTCTAGTGATATTTGCTTGACGAGTGCGATTGTAAACCAATGTTAAATTTTTGATCATTTTGCCGGCATTATTGCTTGCCGATTCCATTGCCGACATTCTTGCCCCTTGTTCCGAAGCGCTGTTTTCAAGAAGTTGATTATAAATCTGAATTGCAATATTTTTTGGCAATAATTCCTCGAGAATTTCTTCTTCGCTGGGCTCATAATTCATTGGCGATTCTAAATTTGCCAAACTAGCATTGACATTGATCGGAGCGGGAATTATTTGATTACAAATTTGCTCTTGCGAAATTGCCGATTTGAATTTGCTATAAATAACTTCGCAAACATCAAATTGATTTTCGTTAAACATTTCAATAATTTTGTCGCTTAATTTTTTAGCAACATCAAAATTTATGGCACTGCGAAAAACGCCACTAAAATTTTCAATAATTTTAGTGCCATGTATTGGACGCAATTGTTCAAAAGCTTTTCTGCCTACGCACATTATTTTGACTTCACGACCCTGAGCAATTAATTCATTAATTTTAATTTTAGTGAATTTGACGGTGGCACTGTTTAAGCCTCCGCACAAGCCACGATCCGAAGAAACCACAACTATTAAATGTTTTTCATTGGTACCTTTTCCCGTCAATAATGGAAATTTTTCATTGAGCCCGCCTCTTACAGAAATGTTGGAGGCCAGACTTGAAGTCATTTCACGAATTTTTTCAGCGAATGGTCGCGAGGCTTCCACTAAAGTGCGAGCCTTTTTAAGTCGAGAAGCTGCCACCATTTTCATGGCTTTTGTCATCTTTTGAGTTGACTTAACTGATTTTATTCGTGTTTTTAATGTTTTTAAATTTGCCATAAAATTCTATTTAACATGCCAAATTTTTAATTTGGCAAATGTTAGCTAAGTTATTTTTTTTCATGTTTTATTTTATCATCCAGAACAACATGATCAAGATGATTTGAAGGTGAATGATTCAAAAAAGTTGAAACAAATTCTTCAATTATTTTTTTAAGTTTCACTTCGGTTTCGTCAGTAATTTTTTGCTCTTTTTTAATTGAACTTAAGATTTCTGGATATGAATTTCTTAATTTTTGTAGGAATCCATTTTCAAATTTTGTTACTTCCTTATTTGGAACTTTATCGAGATAACCTTTGACGCCGGTGTAAATAGAAGCTACTTGCTCTTCAAAACCCATTGGCGAATATTGATTTTGCTTCAAAAGTTCAGTGAGTTTACGACCTTTATCGAGCAATTTTTGCGTTGCCGGATCAAGATCGGAACCAAATTGAGCAAAAGCTTCAAGTTCGCGAAATTGAGCTAAATCAAGCTTGATTGATCCCGCCACTTGTTTCATGGCTTTAGTTTGTGCGGCTGAACCAACACGAGAAACCGATAACCCAACATTGACCGCCGGTTTTATGCCTTTATAAAATAATTCTGTTTCCAAAAATATTTGTCCGTCGGTAATTGAAATTACGTTGGTTGGGATATACGCAGAAACGTCTCCAGCCTGTGTTTCGATGATTGGAAGCGCAGTTAGAGAGCCACCACCCATTTCTTTCGACATTTTAGCAGCCCTTTCAAGCAAGCGTGAATGAATGTAAAACACATCTCCCGGATAAGCTTCACGTCCTGGTGGGCGACGAAGCAAAAGCGACATTTCGCGATAAGCCACCGCATGTTTACTTAAATCATCATAAGCAACCAAAGCGTGCATGCCATTATCGCGGAAAAATTCCCCGATTGTGCAACCGGTGTAAGGAGCAAAAAATTGCAAAGCTGCCGCTTCAGAAGCGGTGGCAGAAACTACGACCGAATATTTCATCGCACCAGCATCTTCAAGTGTTTTAACGATTTGGGCAACTGTTGATCTTTTTTGCCCGATGGCAACATAAATGCAATAAAGTTTTTTATCTTCGTCACTTTCTTCGTGAGCCTTAGCTTGATTAATAAAAGTATCAAGAACGATTGCGGTTTTGCCAGTTTGACGATCGCCGATGATTAATTCTCTTTGACCGCGACCAATTGGAATAAGGCTGTCGATCGCTTTAATTCCAGTTTGCATTGGTTCAGAAACCGATTGGCGAGCAATAATTCCTGGGGCTTTTATTTCAACGCGACGATATTCAACATTTTGTAAAGCACCTTTACCATCGATTGGATTGCCAAGGGCATCAACTACTCTTCCGAGCAATGCTTTGCCTACGGGAACTTCAACAATTTTACCAGTTCTTTTAACATTTGAACCTTCTTTAATTTTTTGTGAATCACCAAAAATTACGATACCGACATTATCGGTTTCAAGGTTTAGTGCCATGCCTTTGACGTCGCCATCAAATTCAACAAGTTCTCCGGCTTGAACATTATCAAGACCATAAACTTTAGCAATTCCATCACCAACCTTAATTACTTCGCCAACTTCTTTTAGCTCGGCCGAAGAGTGAAAATTCTCGATAGTTTTTTGCAATATATTTGAAAATTCTTCAACTTTAAATTCCATATTTTAGTTTAAATTTTTGTTAAAAGTTTTATTAATGATTTTAGTTTTAGATTTGCATCGAGGCAATATTTTTTTTATTTTAAGAAAGAAATTTTGTAAATGCAACAGCAGTTTTATTTTAATTAATTGCCGATAAACATTCTTTTTTAATTTGCTCAATTTGGTTTTTAAGACTTGCGTCAATAATTTTCGAGCCAATTTTAATTTGCAATCCGCCCAAAATTTTTGGAGATAAGATGTGTTTAATTAAAATTTTCTTATCGGGATAAGATTTTTCAAATAGTTTTTTGATGTTATCAATATTGATGTTAACCTTTGACAAAACCTCTATTTCAAGAATTTTTTTATATTCAAGAACCATGCGATTAAATTCTTCGTAAATTTCTGGAAAAAGATTTAAACGACGATTTTTTACGATTGATGCAAAAAAGTTTGAACTTAGAGCACCCAATCCAAAACGTGAAGTTATTTGGTTGATAATTTTTAACATGTCATCTTTAGAAATGACGGGATTTTTGAGTTCATTGGCAAATTCATTGCTAAAATTTTTTCTAAATAATTCTAATTCTTCAGAAACTTTGTCGATAGAATTATTTTTTTTTGAAGCTAAAAATAAAGTTTTGGCATATGTTTTAGCGATTACTGATACTCTAGGCATTTGCAAGTATATTTTGGGTTTAAAAATTATTTTTAATATTAAAGAAAATTAAGAAATGAAATATATTTTACTATAAGTTCCTAAGTTTTTTATTAATAATTATTTTTCAATGAAAAAATTAAATGTAAAGTGTAAAAATCTTTATAAAAATTTTAAAGCACAAAAAATAAATTGCAACTTGTCAAAATAACAATTTATTATTTTTTAAATCCGCGAGCTACCAGATAGGTTTCGGAAGAATCTTTTCGTGAAGATTCGGGTTTGAAATATTTTACCGTTAAAAAATTTTTACGCAAAATTTCTAAAATTTCTTCTGAATTTCCGCCTTGAAAAATTTTTCCAACAAAACAGCCATCTTCTTTCAAAATTTTTTGTGCAAGATTGAGAGCTTCTTCGAGAAGTCCTATTATTCTAAGGTGATCAGTATTTTGATCACCCGTCGTATTTGCAGCCATGTCGCTTAAAACAATATCGCACAAGCCATTTTTGTTATGATTAATTTTTTTTAATTCCTCGATTATTCTTTGCGGAGCCTCTTCGGTTAAAAAATCAAGTTGCATAAAGTTAACGCCAACTATTGGCGAAACCGGCAAAAGATCGATTCCGACTATGTTACCTTCGCCGACTTTGCCTACGCAATATTGGCTCCAGCCTCCGGGAGCACAACCTAAATCAACAACGATTTTGTGTTTTTTAAAAATTTTAAATTTCTCGTCAATCTCGATAATTTTAAAAGTGGAACGCGAACGCCAGCCTTCATTTCTAGCCTTTTCAACGAATTGATCATTAACTTGACGCAATAACCATTTTTTTGAAGATTTAGAAAATTTTTTACTTTTTTTTAATTGTTGAAATTTTTGAGGCATTGATGATTCTCTAATTTATTGAACGAGCTTTTTCTATTAACATAATTGGGATTCCATCGATAATTTTGTAAGCCAATTTTGATTCAAAACAGATTAATTCATGAGTTGTTTTATCATAAAATAATTCGCTTTTTGATTTTGGACATCTTAGAATTTGTAATAATTCGTGGTTAAAATTTTTATTCATAAAACTTGAATTTAATTTATTTTATTCGATAGTTTATTAAAAATTTTTTAAAAAGTAAGTAATTTTATTTTGCGGGACGAAGCGGAGTTGCGTGAGCTTTCTATGTTGGAGGCTTTGGGCTTGATGGTTCAAATCTAGTCGCTTCGACCAAGTTTAATATTTAAATTAAAAATTATGACGAAAAAAATTGTTGTTAAAAAAAGTTCATCCAAAAATTTATCAAAAAAATCTTTGTTTGATTTATATGATTTTATGCCTCAAAAATCAGGTTTTTTGGGTGTTGAAGAAAAATATTTAAAATCACCAGAAGATGCTAAGGTTATCGTTATTCCATTTGGCTTGGAAAAATCGGTAAGTTATGGTGGTGGCACTAAAAATGGTCCGCAAGCGATTATTAAAGCCTCGCACCAAGCCGAATTATTTGATGAAGAATTTTGGTGCGAACCTTTTCGTCAATATGGCGTTGCCACCATGAAGGCTCCGAAAATAGATTATAAATCGGTGCCAAAATCTCTCGATCAACTTGAAAAAATTACTTCCGACGTGCTTGAAGCCAAAAAATTTCCATTAATTTTGGGTGGCGAGCATTCAATCACCGCGGGCTCTATTCGCCCTTTTGTCAAAAAATATAAGGATTTAGCGATTTTACATTTTGATGCTCATGCCGATTTGCGCGATGGTTATGACGGGGAACATTATTCCCACGCATCGGCTTTGCGCCGAGTTATGGATCACCCGATTTCAACTTTAATTTCTTGCGGTATTCGCAATATTTCGGCCTCAGAAATTCCTTATTTAGAAAGCAATTTACATCGCATTAAAATGCATTTTGCTAAAGATAAACATAGTTGGGATTATAAAAAAATAGTTGAGCCTTTGAAAGGTCGTAATGTTTTTTTAACATTTGATATCGATGGCTTCGATTCAGGAATTATGCAGGCGACAGGCACGCCAGAACCCGGTGGATTATTATGGTATGATGCCATAAATATTATTAAAGAGGCTTCGAAAATTTGTAATTTTGTAGGGGCGGATGTGGTTGAATTGGCACCGGTTAAAACATTGCATTCTTGTGATTTTTTGGCCGCCAAATTATGTTATAAAATTTTATCTTTCGCTTTAGCAAAACCAAAAAAATGAACATAGAAAATTGTAAAATAAAAATAATTAACGATGTTAAAATTGAGCGAGGAAATAGATATCGCATCAATATTGATATGGGTAGAATGCATGATTTTACCGATTTAAAAATGCCGATCGAAGTTGTGAGTGGCGACAAGGAAGGTCCGACACTTTTTGTATGTTCAACGATTCATGGCGACGAAATTAATGGTATCGAAATTGTGCGTCGCTTGCTTGATTATGTTGAGGTCGACAAAATATGCGGAACGCTTATCGCCATTCCAATCGTTAATATTTTTGGCTTTAACGATCATTCACGATATTTGCCTGATCGACGTGATTTAAATCGTTGCTTTCCCGGAATTAAAAATGGCTCTTTGGCGTCGCAACTCGCTTACAAATTCATGCAAGAAATTGTGTTAAAATCCGATTACGGAATCGATATTCACAGTGGCTCTTTTCATCGCTCAAATTATCCGCAAGTTCGAACAAATATTGATGATGAAATTAATCTCGAATTAGCCAAAGTTTTTAATGCACCCGCCATTATTAACTCAAATTTACGCGATGGATCGCTTAGAAGCGCAGGGACACAAGCCAATATTCCAATAATTTTATATGAAGCGGGCGAGATTTTACGTTTTGATGAAAATGCCATTGAAACCGGATTAAATGGCATTTTGAATGTCATGAAAAAAATTGGCATGATTGACGAAGCTCTAAAAAATGAAGAGCAAAAAATATTTGTGGCGCTTTCGAGCTCTTGGCTTCGCGCCTCACAAAGTGGAGTTTTTATTGCCGATATAAAGCTTGGTGATATGGTGCAAAAAGGACAAATTATTGGATCGATTTCTAATCCGTTTGGCGATAATAAAATTGAAATTCGAGCGAGTGAAGATGGTATGGTGATTGGCTTAACCATGATGCCTCTGGTCAATAAGGGAGATGCCTTACTTCACATCGCTTCGCAAAAAAATCAAATCTATGATGAGAAATTTTTGGTCAATGACAATATTAATTTAACCTTGGATTGAAATAATGTAAGTAAAAAAATTTAATGACCGACATTTAATTTTATTATTGGGGGACAATGTCGATACATCTTCTTACAAAGCCATCTGGGAAAATAATTTTTTACAAAATATGTCGAGCTTGAGGTGATTAAACTGATAAATTTAAATTTTATTTAGAGTTAAAAATGGAAATTTTTTTGCTGTAATTGTTATTTAAATTATACTTCCAATTATCCATTCAATCATAACGCTATCTATCTCTTCGGTTTTCTGTTTTTTCATGAGAGAATAAACCGCATCGATGATTTTAAGAGTTTTTGATTTATCAAAATTTATATCTTTGGCGCTTAAATATTTTTTAACTTTTTTGCTAGCCTTGTTGTAAAGTTTTTGATCGAAATTTTAGCATTATTATTTTCGCCTTCTTGATTTGGCTTATCGGCGATTAAGTCGGAAACACTACAACCAAAAGCCTTGGCAAATTTCTCTAAAGTGGTTAATTTTTGATTATTTTTTCTCCCATAAATAATACTTTTAATGGTGACTTCGGGGATTCCAGATCTTTGTGAAGCGGTTACAATCGACCAGCCTTTTTGCTTGATTTGATAAATTATATTTTCTTTAACTGCCATAAAACCGTATTATTTAATTATTTTTTGAATTTTGTAAAATTAAATTACTGATTTTTTGAAGTGGCGATTTTTATTTGCTTATTGTTGATAATAAATTTAATTCGATAATTTCTCAATGTAAACTAACAAACCTGTAATAAGAAACACCAAAGAAAAATATTGCAAATTGGTATTTAGAAAAAAATTGGACATCGAATTTAAATTTTTTAACAAATATATAACCAAAGCCAAATATGCTACCAAATAATGCTCCGCTTGTTTCTTCTGCATTAGTTTTTCTGAGATAATCTCAGCTCAAATAACTAACCCTAACCCCATTAACCCTCAAATTGGCAATCGAGGAATAGCAGATGAAGAAAGAATATCAGCGATTCTTAAATCTCCAGAAATTATTTATGCGGTTATTGCAACGATGTTGGAAAATATCGCCCATAATGATCCAAATACATTTCAAAATAAACAAGCTCTTAAAATTCTTGAAGAACTTACCAAGGAATCAGCCAATCAAGATCTGTTTGAAGATATTTTCAAACTTTCAGAATTTGCAAAAGATAGTAAAAAACTTGACAGAAATTTTAGCCTTGTTGCGGATTCGATTCGTCTTACAGCTGGAGCGATTGCCTTAAGTTCTTCAATCTATGAATTCAGTAAAAAAGTTGATGATGGCGAAATGGAAAGATTAAATTCGGCAACTCAAATTTCTCTAATTATCTCCACAGCAACTCAAATTATTGCTTCGCCGATTACCGCTTATAAGGGATATCAAGCCTCAATTGTTGGGCATTTTGTGGAAGAATTGTCCGACGCTTTTGAAATAGTTGCAAAAAAATTGGCAAGCAAGCTTGGAGAATTTAAGCAAAACTGTTTAGATCCAAGTCATAAACATACTAAAAAAGACCAAAAAGATCATTGTGGTGATCACGTCCATGTTTCTCATGCGGGTTCATCTGCAAGGCATTTGGGAACTGGCTTAAATGTTACCTCCATGGCAATATCAGCTTAATCAGCTTCATATCGTTTAATAAATTTTGTTAATGATCAAACCGTTAATAAACTATATACATCAATTTCTGCATTAATTGCTCCAATTTTTTCCATCACTGGCAAGACCTCGTCAGCAAAAGCTGCAGAAATCAGAAAAGATGAAATTAAAGAAAAAATAGCAAGAGCCCAAGAAGGTATAAGCGATAATTGCATTAAAATTCTTAACGGAACAATCGGAGGCTCTATTTCCCAAGAAGAAACCCAAGAAGCTATAAAATTAGCGCTAGTTGCAATTGGTAAAGAAGCCGAAGAAAAAAACCAAGGAAAAGCGAAGTAAATCGGGGATTAAAATGCATACCAAAATAGTGTTAACCTACATGAAAGATAGCGTCTATGGAGCTCCGTATAATTTGGTGACATATTTTAGACATGCTGATGGTCAAACGCAGAAATTTGAAACTCAACCAGATCTAGAACAGCGAAATAGAGAAGGTGCTAGGTGGGATTTGGATTTATCTAAAATAAAAGAAAAAATTGGGCCAGATAGATTAGAACAATGCGAAAAAAAATTAGAAGAATTTTTTTTAAAAAAGAGTCAATCAAGACCAAGAACAAGAACTATGAAGACAAGAAGAGTGCAAGAATCTTCAGAGCCCTCTTCTTTATTCTCTAATGATAATTTGTTTGGTCCATTTAGCGCAACAACTACTAGCATTATAGAATGCAGTTTATTGGCTAATCAATCTCAAATGCCAAGTGTTTCCAAATAACTAGACAATTATTACCTCTTAATTCAGCGTTATTTTAATAATCTTTTAAAAATGGGATTTGGTATTTTTGAAAGTTTTGATCTCATATATTTTTTAATTTATAAAATTTTATAAAACAACATGTTATGAAAATAAAAAAAGACAATTCAATTATAACTAATGTAGTCGCAAGCGATTTCATGGAAATTCAAAAAATTTATTCTTACTATGTAAATAATACCACAATTTCTCTTGAAGAAGAGTCGCCAAGCCCAGAACAAATGATGATTCGTTGGAAAAATTCTGTTGATAAATCTTTGCCATTAATTCGCTAAACTAATGTAATTGAGGGATTTAATATTGCGTTGTAGAATGCGATAAGAATCTCCCGCGACTTTTTCATTTCGAGTGAGAAATTTCTGTTAAATTAAAAATAGTTTTTTATATTTAAGGAATTATTGGCGAATATATTATTAGAATTTTTTTAAAAGTTAAAATTATCCTCTTCATGTCGCCAAAGAAATTATAAAACCTTCAAAAGACAAGAATAAATATGGAAAATGATGTTTATGAAATTGAATCACCAACCGAAGAAAAGCACTGGTGGTTTGTTGTAAGAAGAGAATTGTTCAAAAGTTATTTGAATAAATTCAAATTAGATTCCAACGCAAAAATTCTTGATATTGGTAGTGCCTCGGGCGGAAATCTGCGTTTGTTAAAAAATCTGGGCTTTAAAAATTATCTTGGTTTTGATATCAATCCCTTGTCAAAAAAATTTATCGAAAAGAAAAATTTAGGAAATGTTGTTATTGGCGATATTTGTAAAAATAATTTTCCAGATAATAATTTTGATGCTATCCTTGCCACTGATGTTATTGAGCATATTGCCGATGATAATTTGGCATTAAAAGAAATGAGAAGGATCATTAAAGATGATGGCAAAATCATAATTACAGCTCCTTGTTTTGGCGTTTTATGGAATAAACATGATGATATGAATATGCACTATAGACGCTACAAAATCAAAGATCTGCGAGCCATAATTCGGCAAAATAATTTTGAAATAGTTGAAAGTTACTATTTTAATTTTTTACTATTTATTCCCATTTTATTCTTCCGTAAAATTACAAAAATTTTTAAATTAAAAATTAGAAATGACATTTCGGTTAATAATAATTTTTGCAATTTTATTTTTAAAATTATTTTTTTCATCGATATCAAAATATCCAAATTTTTAAAACCTCCTTTTGGAGTCTCGGCCCTTATTATCTGCGTTCCCAAGAAAATAATAAAATAGTTAAATCACTTTTAGTTATAAAGTTTTATAAATGAGTTTATTTTACTATGTTATAAAAAAATCTTGCGTGAATTTTTTATTTTTAAATGTTGGTTAGTGTAAATTTTTAACTAATAAAAAATTTTATCGTTAACCAAAAAATTTAAAATTTTTTACTTAAGCTGTGTTTATGAAAAAACCCTTTAAACCTATCTCGGAATATAATCAATCGACATTAGAGAGCCTGTGACCGGTGATTTTTTTTCAACATTATAATAAACATTTAAATCTCTCAAAATTATATCCATTTGAGCGGTTTTATTGCCCGAATCTTTGGTGTCGTAAGTAATAATTTGAATGTCGTAATCTTTGATATAAATTTGTATGTAACTAAAATCTTTTGGATCAAAAAAACTCGGTAAATCATTTTTTTTGAGGCTGAAATTACGAATTATATTTTCATTATAAAGATTATTCCAACTCACTTTTATGGTTCCAAAAAAATCCTCCGAATCATTGATAATAATCGATCTTCCTTGAGTTAATCCCGGATTTAATTGTGGCAGATTTAAGTTTTGTCGAGGAAATTTTATAGAAATATTTTTTATAATATTTGAACTTAAATTACTCACATAAATCGTTGGACTTTCTTTGGGAAAGCTTGAGCAAGATGCTAATAAAAACAGCAAAAATATAGTTAAATTTTTCATTTATTTTTTAGTGAATTTGCTTTAAAAATTTCACGCGTTTTAATGGCTTTAGCGAAACGCGAAAGCGCAAAAATATAACTATAAATTATACCATCAAGACCATAAATAAAATAACGACGAACAATGAAAGCTTTTAGAAATCCAATGGTCGGCGCCAGAAAAACTTTTAAATAAGATGGGCATTTGCCTTTGGCGAAGGCGTCTTGCGCTTGCATTGAAGAGTAAGAATTTATTTTTTCAATCCAATGTGAAAAACTGCGAAAAGATTGATGAAAAATAATATTTTTTAATTGTAAAATTTGATATTTTTCGACCGATTTTAACTCGACCGAATCATGAACGGCACTATTTTTAAAGCCCGCAACATCTTTGCGATAAAGGCGAAATTGATTATAAAAATAAGCTAATTTTTTAGGACGCTCTTCAAAGCGAAATCTATTAACAATTTTAATTTTAAATCCCGCCACATTTTCAGCAATTTTTTGACTAAAAATATTTATAATTTCTTGTGATAATTCTGCGGAAACTTCTTCATCGGCATCGATATTTAATATCCAATTATTACGACATTTTTGCTCGCCAAAAATTTTTTGTTGACCATAACCATTCCATTGATTGAAATAAACTTGCGCTCCTGCGGATTGGCTTAATTCAACGGTTTTGTCGACGCTTCCGGAATCAATAATTAAAATTTCATCGGCAAAATTTTTGACCGCATTAATAACTTTTTCAATGCGATCTTCTTCATTTTTGGTAATAATAAAAACTGAAATTGGAATCATAAATTCTATTGATTTAATTTTTAACCGATAATATATTTTTTAAAAATATATTCAATTTATTTTTTCAAATAAATTTTACCAAATTAACTTATGAAAAATAACTCAAAGAAAAAAATTATTGTTTTGGTTTCGGTCGCTCTCTTGATTGGATTCGGAGCGTTGGTGGCAAATAATTATAAAACCAAAACCTCATTTAAATATGCTGGTCAAAGCGCCGAAGAATTAAAGCCTGAGCAAAACCCGCAAGACCCAGTCAATCAAGCGGTGATCGCGGATGCTAAAAGCCAAGAAGAGGCGCGCAAAAATAGTGAATTGCTTAAAATTTTACCCGAAGATTATGTTCTTGGTGATAAAAATGCCCCAGTTGTTTTTATCGAATATGCTTCTCTCTCTTGCCCTCATTGCGCTTCTTTTGTGCGTGAAGCTTTTGAAAAAATTAAAACTGAATATATTGATAACGGAAAAGTCGCTTTTATTTTTAGAAATTTTCCATTGAATCACCCCGCTCTCGCTGGTGCTATGGTGAGTGAATGTGCTGCTAAAAATAGTCAAAATCCGAGTGAAAAATATTATAGTGCTACCAAAATTTTATTCAAAACTCAAGATAATTGGGCGTTTGATCAAAAATTTATTGAAAAACTCGAAGCAATTTTCAAGCTTGATGGCATGAGCTCGGAAACTTTCAATGCTTGCGTCAACGATAAAAATTTGCAAGAAAAAATTTTAAAACATCGCATGGAAGTTGCTAAATCGCTTTTCATAAAATCGACGCCGAGTTTTTTTGTTAATGGCGAAATTTCGGAAGGTTATGTTGATTACGTAACTCTCAAAAAACTTATCGATAAAAAATTAGAAGAGGCTAAAAAATAATTAATGAACGAAAAAATATCGATTCAAAATCTCGTCAAAAATTTTGACGAAAAAGAAGTCTTGCGAGGAATCAATTTGCAAGTTAATAAGGGTGAATCTTTGGTTGTTTTGGGTGGCTCGGGAAGCGGAAAATCGGTGCTTATAAAAATTATTGCAACATTAATTTTGCCAAGTTCGGGAAGTATAAAAATTGATGGTAAAGAAGTTTCTAATATCAATGAAAAAGATCGAGATAAATTAATGGAAAAATTCGGATTTTTATTCCAAGGCGGTGCACTTTTCGATTCGCTTTCGGTGTGGGAAAATGTTGCCTTCCGTTTAGTCCATCATCAAAAAATGCCAAAAATTGACGCCAAAAAAATTGCGATTGCCAAACTCAATGCAGTCGGTTTAAGCGAAAAAACCGCAGATTTATTACCTTCGGAGCTTTCGGGTGGAATGCAAAAACGTGTGTCTTTAGCACGAGCAATCGCCACCAATCCCGAAATAATTTTTTTCGATGAACCGACCACGGGGCTTGATCCAATCATGGCGGATGTCATCAATAATTTAATTATCGCCAACTCCAAAGAACTCGGGGCTACAACCATCACCATCACTCATGATATGCATTCGGCTCGCAAAATTTCCGACAAAGTCGCCATGCTTTACGAGGGCAAAATAATTTGGTGCGATTCAATTAAAAATCTCGATAATTCTAATAATCCTTTTGTTGATCAATTCATTAACGGTCGCGCCGAAGGACCGATCAATTTTTTGAAGAAATAATTTTTTCGTAAAACTAGTCAATTTTTTAAGATAAAATTTAACAAAAAGTTTTTATTTTTTTTGATATGGAAGCTGTCATGGGAAAAGTGGTGCCTAGAGACGGAATCGAACCGCCGACACAAGGATTTTCAGTCCTTTGCTCTACCGACTGAGCTATCTAGGCAAATGTTAAAACCATATTAAAAAACTTAGTTTTAAATGCAATTAAATATTTTTTTTAAATGCAATTTTCTTTAGAATTTATGATCTTGTTTAAAAATTAAATTATTTTAAAATCACATTATCGAATTAAGTTAATTTAAATAAATTTATGGAAAATTTGAATGATTATTCTTTCTATGTAAACCTTGCCTATGGGATTTGCGCAGGAATTTTTTTTATCTATATTGCCAAAATTTTTATGAATTTTTTCACCTTAAAAAAAACTCTAAATAATGTTCAAAAAAAAACTAAATAATAAGCAAAAAAGATTAATTTTTGTGGCGGGAATTTTTTTAATATCGATTATTTCGCTGATTTTTATTTTAAAAAATTTTCAAAATAATATTGTCTTTTTTTTCTCGCCATCGGAAATTGATAAAATCCGTTCAAGCCATGTCAGTGTTCGTGTTGGAGGTATGATAAAAAAAGATTCAATCAAAAAAATTGACGCTTTAACCACCGAATTTATCATCACCGATTATAATAATGAACTCACAATTAATTATCGTGGAATTTTACCCGACTTGTTTCGAGAAGAACAAGGAGTAGTCGCCAAAGGTAAAATAAATATTGCAGAAAATAAATTTTACTCAAATGAATTGTTGGTTAAGCATGATGAAAATTACATGCCTCCTGAGATTGCCAAAGATTTAAAAATGAAAATACCGACTTCTACAAATTAAATTTGCTAAAGCAAATTTAGCTTTGAGTTGAATCGCTTCACGGCGAGTAAATCGCCGTATCCGCGATGAGATTTGGGTTTTTAGATTTTCCTTGTTGATAAACGTTTCATCTTTTTCTTCGAAAAAGATTCGCGACTGGGACCGCGTCACCTTCGCTTATACTCGTAAAGCCAACGGGCTCTAGCTCCCCCCTTGAGGGGGAGCAGGCGATAAAATTGCAACGGTAGTTGCGATTTGGGAGCCGTGGGGGGTCAGATACCAAAAGCAAGAACGGGCTTGAGGTTAACTCAAAAATCAAAACAAAAAAATTCCATAAAAGATGATTTCTTGATTTT
>SYAR01000015.1 GCA_005787525.1 Rickettsiales bacterium | reverse complement strand
TTCCTACCATAGAAAATAAAGATTCAGAAGCTATAGCTGTTGGCATTGATTTAGGCACTACAAATTCTTTAATCGGAATTTTTGAAAATGAAAAATTAACAATTTTTCGCGATGAAAATGGCGATGATATGATCGCCTCCAAAGTAGCTTATAATGAAGATGGAGAAGTAGTTGGAGTTGGCAAAAATTCCATCGGAAAATATCAAATTTCTTCGATAAAAAGATTGATGGGGAAAAATTATTCTGACTTAAAAAAACTTTCTTTGTCAAAAAATTTTTATGATGATTTAATTATCGATAATAGCGAAAATAAAGACGCCATCGCCTTAAAAATTGGTGACAAAAAAATTTCAGCGATCGAAATTTCAGCGGAAATTTTAAAATATTTGAAAAAAATTGCCGAAAAAAATTTACAAAAAACCGTTGCCAAAGCAGTAATCACAGTGCCTGCTTATTTTGATGAAAATGCCAAAAATGCCACCAAACAATCCGCCGAACTTGCTGGTTTTGAAGTTTTGCGCTTAGTCAATGAACCTACAGCGGGAGCATTTGCTTACGGTTTAGAAAATCAATCACGCGGAACTTATTTGGTTTATGATTTAGGTGGCGGAACTTTCGATGTGTCGATTTTAAAAATTGATCGTGGAGTTTTTAAGGTGCTTGGAGTGGCTGGCGACAATAATCTAGGCGGTGATGATTTTGATGAAATTTTGCGCGAAAAAGGTGTTAAAAATCCAAAAATTGTCAAAGAAAAATTATCATCACAAGATTTTTTTGAAAATATTTCGCGTCAAGAATTTGAAAATTTAATTAGCGAAAAAATCAATAAAACTCTTACTCTCACAACCGATTTAATCGATGATTTGGAAATTGAAATTTCGCAAATTGATGGCGTAATTTTAATCGGCGGATCAACGCGAATCCCATTAATTTCAAAAAAATTGGCGGAAATTTTTGGTGATAAAAAAATTCTTACCAACCTTGATCCAGACCGTGTTGTTGCTATCGGCGCCACCCATCAAGCTTACAATTTATCACACAGCAAAAATAATTTATTACTCGATGTGAATCCGCTTTCATTGGGCATTGAAATGATGGGTGGAATTGTCGATAAAATTATTCATCGCAACTCTACAATCCCAATCGCCAAAGCCAAGGAATTCACCACTTACGCCGATAATCAAAACGCTATGAAATTTCACATCGTTCAAGGCGAACGAGAATTTGCCAAAGATTGTCGCTCTTTGGCGGAATTTGAAGTCAAAAATATACCGCCTTTAAAAGCAGGAATTGCAAGGGTTCGCGTCGTTTTTACACTTGACGCCGACGGGCTTTTGACCATCACTTCCGAAGAAAAATTTACCGGCGAAAAACAAGAAATTATTGTGCGTCCGAGTTATGGTTTAAACGAAAATGATGTCAAAAATATTTTACTCGAATCACTTAAAAATTCTAAAAGCGACATCGAAAATCGCCTACTTACCGAAGCGATCGTCGAGGCTAATCATGATATTGAAATTATTAAAAATGATTTAAAAAATCCGCAAATTATTTTAAGCGATGATGATAAAAAAAATATCGAATCGGCAATTTTTGATTTGCAAAATTTAACGCTTCCACAAAATTTTTCTAAAAATCTTAATGAGCAAAGAGAGCTTGTGCACCAAGGGCAGAAACAACTTTCACAAACCGCCGAAAATTTAATTTTACAAAAAGTAAATGTGGTTTTAAAGCAAAAAATTTCTGGCAAGAATGTTGATGAGTTGTGATTTCTCTAAGCTTTTTAAAAATTCCTAAACTCAACTTAAAAATATAACTAAAATCTTATCGCGGATGTCGCGATTTACTCGCCGTGAAGCGATTCAACCCAAAGCTAAATTTGCGTTAGCAAATTTAATCAACAATAATGTTGATGAGTTGTGATGAGAATGAATAAAATAAAGTGAATATTGACTTTGAATTGTTAAAATATTATTGTCGAAATTATTTTATAAATATAAATTATGAGCACACATATTTCCTTAACCCCAGAATTAGAATCATACGCAAGAAAGCAAGTAGAGAGCGGTTTATATAGCTCAATCAGTGAATTTATTCGCGATGCCGTTCGCACCCATCAAAATTTAGAAAATAAATTATACCTAAGCGAAATGCATTTGGAGTTAGCCAAGGCTGGCAAAGATGTTGATCAAAATAAAATTTCACCTCTTAAGATGAAAGATATTTTGGAGGAATCGTTGAACGATAATTAGCCGTGCAAAATACACCACTTCAAATCTTCAAAACCCCAACTGCCGAGAAAAAGATCAAAGAGATAATTATATTTTCTGCCCAAAAGTGGGGCAAGGAATCTGCTAAAAAATATGCTTTAGAACTTGAAAAATCAATACTCTCAGTAGCTGAAGGAAAAATCAAAACTAAAATTAACAAAAAATTTAGCACTAGATTT
The DNA here is from genome assembly GCA_005787525.1 of Rickettsiales bacterium. GTDB lineage: Bacteria > Pseudomonadota > Alphaproteobacteria > Rickettsiales > UBA1997 > CAILUF01. The sequence goes on along the minus strand of SYAR01000015.1, from coordinate 655 downwards.
TGCTATTGTCGCGCTAAAAAACATTATATTTTTTTCGAAAAATTAGAAAATAAATTGATTGTTGTGGCGTTATTTCATGTTGCGATGGATGTTAAAAACCTTCTTGATGAGAGAGTTTTTTAAGAAAAAAATAAATTTTACTCACAAATTTAAACATGACTAACGAAGTAGGAAGTTCTTTGATCTTCTTTTTAATAAATCAAAACTATATCTAGTATAAAATTACATAAAAAGTACTAGATGTAGAAATTTAACTTGACAACGATTTAATTTTGAGTATCTTTTCGAACAGTGCGAACCGAAGACTCTTCTTACGGTCCACACTTAGTGTAGGAATTGCTTAGTTTATTTAATAATTTATATATGAAAAAAATTATTTTTTAAAATATTCAAAACTCATGTGCGAGGTGAGTTTTTGGAATAGTATATATATCATTATTAACATTGTTAATAACATTATTAATCACAAGATGATAACTTGCAAGAATTTTTTTACAAACATTTTTTATTAAATAAAAATTTGAGAAGAGATTAAACAAATTTATAATATGTCAAAAAAGACAATTTATTGTAAATATATTACCAAGAATGGTAAGCGTATTTACCCTCGAAACGCGAGATTCTTTCGTTTCGAAATAGATACAAATAAGGAAAT
>SYAR01000014.1 GCA_005787525.1 Rickettsiales bacterium | reverse complement strand
CGGTCCCAGTCGCGGAGTCGTCTTCGAAATCAAAATGAAATTTTGATTGAGAAAAGCGACGAAGGTTAATTCGCGTTAAAAAAATAGCCTAAACGGCTATTTTTAGCGAAGAACGGGACAAGGAGCGAATGCGACACGGTCCCAGTCGCGGAGTCGTCTTCGAAATCAAAATGAAATTTTGATTGAGAAAAGCGACGAAGCTATAATCAAAGCTAAATTTGCAAAGCAAATTTAATGCGTAGCAAGCAAAAGTTAGATTTTTTAAAATGTTAATATTAAAGAGCCCATGGTCTTTTTAGACTCAATATCACGATGAGCCTTAACTACATCTTTAAATTTATAATTATTAATTTTTGGACGAATTATTCCTTTGCTTAAAGCTCCAAATATTTCATTCGAAGCCATTATCAACTCTGCTCGATTAGATTTATATTTAGTGAGAGTTGGACGCGTAATGTAAAGCGAATTATCGACTAAATCATTCAAATTAAAATTTTCAACAGCGCCCGAAGTTTCGCCATAACTTATACAAATTCCCATTGCCCATAAACATTCAAGCGACTTACTTAGAGTATCTTTGCCGATTGAATCATAAACCACTCCAACTCCATCATAATTAGTGATTTTTGCCACTTCCGCCACCAAATCTTGAGTTCTATAATTTATTACATAAGAACAACCGATTGAACGAGCATAATCCATTTTATCGTCAGAGCCTACGGTACCAATGATTTCAATGTTTAGATATTTTGCCCATTGACATAAAATATGCCCAACTCCACTCGTGGCTGAATGAATTAAAATTCTTTTAACCAATGCAGTTATATAAACTCTATGGAGCAAAGTGTGTGCCATCAATCCCTTTAGAAGAGTTGATGCAACTTGCTCATCAGTAACATCGCTTGGCACTGGAATTAAATTATAAACATTCACCGCTTTTTTTTCAGCATAAGCACCAATGCCAGAATTTACATAAGCAACACGGTCGCCAACTTTAAAATCTTTAACCTCGGATCCAACTTCGGCAATAACTCCAGAAGCTTCAAGCCCAAGTATTGCGGGAAATTTATTCAATTTATATTGACCACTTCTAAAAGCATGATCAAAAAAATTGATGCCGATAGCTTTATTATTGACGATTACCTCGTCTTTTTTGGGTTTTGGATCTTCAACATTTTCAATTTTTAAATTGTCAGGGGCACCGACTTTATGAAGAACTATTGCTTGCATTTTTTTAAAAATTTGGTTAATTAATTAGCTTAGTTTTTTATTAAAAATTTTATCATAATTTATAATAAAAAATTATTATAAATTTTTCTAGAAAAATTGTTATTAATTCCATTAAATTTTAAATTAAATGCAACATCAAAATTTATTTGTTTTTGATATCGAAACAATTCCTGACTTAAAATCTGCCAAAAATTTACTTAAAATAGAAAATGATGACATCAATGAAATCAGGGATAAACTTGTAAAATATCATCTCGAAATTACCGATCAAAAAAATAGTTTTTTGCGTCAAATTTTTCATCAAATTATTGCCGTAAGTTTTGTTGAAGCTGAAATTATTCGCGACGGTAATGGTCAAGAATATTATCGCTTAATCGATATTCGTTCAGGTGGCGATTTATCAAGCTCGGAAGGCGATTTAACCAAAGGATTTTTCAGTTATTTAAAGAAAAAATTTTCAAGATTAGTGAGTTTTAACGGCAAAAATTTTGATTTACCGGTTTTAAAATATTCAGCGATGAAGCATGAAATTGAAGCGGGCTGGCTTTACAAAAGTGGCGATAAATGGAATAATTATAATCAAAAATTTAGCCTCGATTGGCATTGCGATTTGGCGGACGCATTTTCCGATTTCGGCTCTTCATCACGCTTAAAAATGAATGAACTTTGTTGTGCTTTTAATTTACCGGGGAAAATTGGCGTTGACGGCTCGCAAGTAATTGAGATGTTTGACGCGGGGCGCTTACAAGAAATTCGTAATTATTGCGAAACCGATGTTATAAATACTTATCTTTTATATTTAATTTATCAACATCACAATGGCTCTTTAAGTAAAGAAAATTTTACAAAATGCAAAAAAGATTTGCATGAATTTTTAATAAAAAAATCTGCGGAAAAAGAGCATTTTGTTGAATATTTAGAGCATTGGGATTTTAAATAAAACCTTTAACCTCAAGTGCAAGTCTAAGATTGACTCACCCAAAGTAAAATTGCTTTTTGAATATGCAAACGATTTTCGGCTTCGTCAAAAATTACCGAACGACTAGAATCAACTATTTCCGCAGTCGCTTCATTGCCCCGATAAACCGGCAAGCAATGAGTAAAAATCGCGGTTTTTTTTGCATGTTTTATCAATTTTTCATTGACCTGAAATGGCGTCAATAAATTAATTTTTTTCTGACGTAACGCATCGTTATTTTCTGATTCGTCGCCCATCGAAAACCAAGTGTCGGTAATAATCACATCGGCATCTTTTACGGCATTTTTAGCTTCATGATGAAGTGAAATTTTAGCACCTTTTTTGCGCGCTTTGGCGATTTCTTCAGCACTAAAATCAATCTCTTCCGGCGAGCCGATCGCCAACTCATATCCAAATTCTTTTGAGGCGTGAATATAAGAATTTAAAACATTATTTTGATCACCGCACCAAGCTAATTTTTTGCCAGCGATTTTACCCAAATGCTCTTCGATTGTCATTAAACTTGCCAATACTTGACAAGGATGAGAATAGTCCGATAAGCCATTAATAACGGGGACTTGCGAATTTTTAGCAAGTTCTAAAATCGCTTCGTGAGAATTAGCTCGAATCATAACAAAATCAACATAACGTGACAAAACTTTAGCAGTGTCGGCGATAGTTTCGCCTTTACCAAGTTGCATATCGTTTTTATTCATCACCACCGCATTGCCACCAAGATGGCTAATCGCGACCTCAAAAGAAGTGCGAGTGCGCGTTGAAGTTTTTTCAAAAATCATCATTAAATTTTTATGAGGTAGCAATTTGGAATGCTTGCCTATATCATGATTTTTCTTAAGTTTTATAGCGATTTTAATAATTTCTTGGAGTTGCGATTTCTCGATTTCATTTAAATCGATGAAGTGACGAATTTTATTATTAATAATTTTTTTCATAATTTTATTAAAAAACATTTGGAAAATTGTATAAATCATTTAAAAAGCTAAATATAATTCATTTTTTGTCAAGAAATTCAATTTTAAAATGTCGAAAAAAATATTTATTGTTAGTGGTGGGACTGGGGGACACATAATTCCCGCTCTGTGTTTAGCCAATTTTTTACAACAACAAAATCATCAAATTTTGTTTTTTGGTGATGAAAAAATTCATAATTATATCAAAAATGATAATGCCTTTAAAACCTTTATTATCAACAGTTCGCAGTTCAAGAAATCATTTTTTTCTTTGATAAAAGGCTCAATAAAAATTAGCTTTGGAATTGCCAAATCTTTATATTTTATTATTAAATATCGCCCCGATTATATTTATGCTTTTGGAGGCTATGCAACCTTTCCAATGTTGGTTGCATCGGTTATAACAAACCGTAAGATTATTCTTCACGAACAAAATGCTCACTTGGGAAAAGTTAATCGAATTTTTGCAAAATTTTCTCAAAAAATTGCCCTCTCCTTTCAACAAACTAGCGGGATTAACGCCGAATTTAATAATAAAACTTTTTTTACCGGCAATCCAATTCGCGAAGAAATAGTAAAACTTCACGACAAAGAATATTCATTGCCAAATTTTGAAGAAACTAAAATTGTTGATAGAAAATTAGGTTATGACATATTATTAAATTCTGATTTTTATCCAGTCGAAGAAAAGGGTAAAATGTTCAAAATACTTGTAATTGGAGGATCTGGAGGCGCAAAAATTTTCAGCGACATTTTGCCAAAAGCTTTTTTTAATTTTTCTGAAAATATAAAAGAAAGCATTCAAATCATTCAACAATGTCGAGAAGAGCTTGTTGATTCAACGTTTGAAGAATATAGATCGTTTAATATTAATGTAATTGTCGATAGTTTTTTTGAAGATATGGCTCAATTAATTGACGGCGCTCATCTAATAATAGCAAGGGCCGGCTCATCTTCAATTTTTGAATTTTGCATGGCAAAAAAACCCATGATTATAATTCCATTTGCCAAATCCGCCGATAATCATCAGCAAAAAAATGCCGATTTTTTATCACAAAAAGGCGCGGCGATTGTTATTGAAGAAAAAGATTTTACTATTCAAAAAATCAATGAAATTTTTAATCAATTATTTACCGAAAAAAATATTCTTTTTAAAATGTCAAAAAATGCTGGAAATATTGCAATTACTGAGGCAACATCAAATTTAGCAAAATTAATTAACGAAGATTTTTAATATGGAATACATCACATTAATTAACAAAGACGCTAACAATGATTTTGAGCAATTAACTTTGGGAGAACTACTGCGTCTAAGTCGTGAAAAAGCCAAAATCGACATTATAGAAGTGGCAAATTTTTTAAAAGTGCGATCTAGCGACATTAAATTGTTAGAGGATAATGACATAGAAAAAATTGCTAAAAATATTTACATTCCCGGATTAATTAAATCTTATGGAAAATATTTAAAAATTAATACCAAAATTATTAACGAAAAAATCCAAGAATTATCTTTGCGTTCAAATATTGATGTTAAGAAACATATGCTTTTAAACGTTGGGGATAGCAAAAATTTATCACCCAGTAAAGAGATATTTTTTAATAGCTTAGTTGCTTCTATAATTTTATTCCTATTTTTTATTATATTTTTCTCGCTGGAGTGCAAAAATGATTTAATAAATACTGAAAATATTATTTCCGATATTCAAAAAATTAATAATTAAATGAATAAAATTTCGTTGGAAACTATAATTAATTTTAATAGCAAGGTAAAGGAAATTTTAAAAGCCTTTTTTAAATCCGAAGGCTTTAAAATTGCCACCATTATTTTTATTTGCCTTTTTGCAATTGTTATAACTTTTCCATTTTTTTTAGATAATTCAAAATTAAAATTCGATCTAACACAAAGATTGAGTAAGCTTACACAATCTACAATTTCAATCAAAGGCGATGTTAATATTAGCTTATTACCATATCCTTCCATATCAGCTAATAATGTTTTTATCGAAAATTATGCTTTACCCAACAAACGCGGTGAGAGCGATAATTTTTACAATATTTACGTCGAAAATTTAAAAATAATTTTTCCAATTTTTAGAACAAATAGTCGTCAACTTATTAAAAAAATAATTGCGGATAATGCTATAATAGAAATCGCTCAACCTGAAATTTTAAAGACAATTGAAAATGGTAATTTTAGTAAAGCTTTAGAAGAATTTTCAAAGAATCCCCCATCTCCCGAAAAAAATTTAGCCTCTAATAGTGGCTTAAGCTCCAAATTATTTCCGATGGCTGACATAGAAAGCGTAACACTAGGATTATCAATGATTCCAAGCATACAACTTCATGATTCTAAAATTATTTTTTATAATGAATATGGCATCTCGAGAGAAATTATTAAAATTGATTCAAACATAACTTACAATCAAGATATTATTAGTGGGAGCGGGAGTTTTGTGAGTCAAGCGATAGAAAATGACTTTACAATTTTTGCCAAATTTAACTCAAAAAAACAAGAAAAAAATGAATCATTTTTTTCTTTGAGTTCTCCGGCTTTTAACATGAAAATCAATGGCAATTTTTTAGAAAAAAATTTGAACGGCCTTTTGAAAACCAAGTTTAACGGATTATTTGAATGTGAAATTTTGGAATTAAGAAATTTTTATAAATCAATAATTTCAAATGGCGATTTATTCTCTTCGAAGCTTCGTTACAATGGCAAAACAATTAAATTAAGCTCAGAAATTGATAATGACGGTAAAAATATCGATTTAAAGAAAATCAATATTAATTCCGATCTTATAAATGGAATTGGGGATATTTATTTAGGTTTATCCGATAAGATTCTTACCGCCGACATTAATCTTGATTTAGAAGATTTAAACATTGACGAAATTTGGTCAACGGAAAATCCAGCTAAAAAAATTGCCCTACAAAAAGAAAAAAATAAATTAATTGAAAATGCTAAAATCAATGCCGAAGAAGTTGTTGAAAAAAAAGAAGAAGAAAAGAAGGTTGTCTTAAAATCGCCGATTTTAAAAATTAAAAAACGCAATGTTTCGGATTTAATTCTCGAGGCACGAGATTACGATATTAATTTGGAAATCTTGATCAAAAATGCTCATCTTTATGATGGAAAAGTTGAAGATATAAAGCTTTATGCCAACATTGCTAATGATGGTAAAGCGCTACTCTCTCCTCTTTCATTTAAACTTCCTGGCAATTCAGAATTTAGAGCAAGCGGTGTTTTTGAAGAATCCGAAATGAATTCAAAATTTATTGGCAATGTTGATGGCAAAGGCAATTCTTTAAATGAAGTTTTTAAATGGCTTCAACTTGATTCCAATAATTTTAAAATGGATAATTTAAAAAATTATAGTTTTTATTCGGATATAGAGGTTAGCCCCTCAAACACTATTCTTAAAAATTTTTATGTTAATCTCGATGATAAAAAAACTGAATTTTATGGCAATGTCGAACTCACCGACAATGAAAAAAGTCGTTTTGTAAATTCAAATATTCGCATTTCGGAATTTGATTTTGAAAAATATATTTCAATCCCAAAAAATAATATTTATCTAAGTGAGGGCATTTTATTTGATAAATTATTGTGGCTCAATCAAATCTATTCAAACTACTCTATCAAGCTAAATTTCGACAAATTACTTTATCAAAATCAAGAATTTAATAATCAAAATATCGTTTTAAATTTTGGTCAAGGTTACTTTAAAATTCCAAAAACCCATTTTGCTTCCGCGCAAAATATTTTTGATTTTGAATTTAATGTTGATATTAGCGATAAAAATCAGATCGGTAATTTTATTTTAAATGCCGATAAGTTAAAATTAAAATTACGAGAAGATGAAGATGATGAAATCAACCCTCACTCCGTTAGTCTTTTTGATAAATTTTATAAGCTTCCGTCGCTTCAAGGATTTACAGGAAATATCGATATAACCGCCAAAGAAATTAATTTGGATGAAAAATTAATTGCTGATTTTGACTATAAAAATTCAATAAAAAATGGTATTTTTGGACAATCAAAACTTTCAATGAAAATATATGATGGGGTCTTTGAATATAAGGGTTTATCCGATATTAAATATAATAAAATAATTAACGGATTATTTTCATGCAAATCTTGTAATCTTAATAAAATTCTTGATGATTTTTACAATGTGAAAGCCATCGATGGCATCGCCAATTTATCGGGAAATATTGTAAGCATTGCAAAATCGGTTGATGAATTTAAAAGCAAAATTGATTCCGACATTAATGTGGCGATTTCGTCACCGAAAATTAATGGTTATGGCTTAAAAGACCTTGTAACTAAAATGTTTTCGGTAAAAGAATTTGCCAATGAATTAGCCGAGCCTGAAAAAATTCTTGAAAATAAAGAATCATCGACTCAATTTCTTCAAGGCAAAGGTTTTGTTCGCCTTAGAGGCGAAAAAAATAGTAATTTTTCACTTAGCTTTAGTGGCCCCGCAATGAATTCAATTTTCTCGGGAATTATTTTTTTAAAAGATGAAAGTATTAACGGAACGCTCAACACTATATTTTTATCTGGCTCCTCTGATAAAAAAATTCCAATAAATATCGCTACAAATGTGGTAGGATTTTTTGATGATGTTGGTTATGTTTCGAACCTTAATCAAGCCCGCCAATATCTTGGATTGGAGCGAGTTAATAATCAAGAATTAAATACCAAATTATTAGCGCAATCGGAGGAAAAAAAGGTTGCCAAAAAAAATAAAATTAACAAAAAATCTTTAATTAAAAAGAAAAAAGAAAGCTCGGATAGCGAAGAAGAAGTGACTATTGAAAATCAAATTATCGAAGAAACTCAAATCATTGAAGTTAATAAACCCGCAGATTTAAAAATTGGAGTCGACAAGCAATCTTCAACAATTATAAAAAATGAGGATGTCAAAAATATCAATGAAGTTGCAAAAAATATTTCCGATGAATCGACAACTACAACAACCACCAGCACCAAAACCAGTAACACAAAAATTGAAACAAATGAGAATAATTCTGTAAAAAAAGAAAATATTACACAAGAAAATAAAGCGACGGAATCTCAAGATTCTAAGGTCGTGCAACCATCATTTTAAAATAACATGACCATTTCAATTGCTCAAATTTTACAAAAAAAATCACAAGAAAAAATAATTTGTCTCACCGCTTATTCCTATCCGATCGCAAAAATTCTCGACAAAAATTGCGATATAATTTTGGTCGGCGACTCGCTTGGAATGGCTATTTATGGGCATCAAGACACTACAAAAACTACTCTAGAAATGATGATAAACCATGGCAAGGCTGTAAAAAAAGCCTGTGAAAATGCTTTGATTGTAGTTGATTTGCCGATTAATACTTATGAAAATTCACCCGAACAAGCGTTAGAAAATGCTCAAAAAGTTATTGCAGAAACTGGTTGCGACGCCATTAAAATCGAGACTTCGAGAGCCTTAGTTCCAACCGCAAAATTTTTAGTCGATAATCAAATAAATGTCATGGGACATATCGGATTATTACCTCAACATGTTAAAGAAATTGGCGGTTATCGCTATCAAGGTCGCGACGAAAATTCGGCTCAAGAAATTTTTGCAACCGCTTTAGAGCTCGAAAAAGCGGGAGTTTTTAGCATTGTAATCGAAGCCGTTCCCGCCGAACTTGCGACAAAAATTTCGCAAAATTTAAAAATTCCAACAATTGGCATCGGAGCCTCTACTGAATGCGACGGACAAGTTTTGGTTATCGATGATTTACTCGGATTAAATCAAGAATTTAAACCAAAATTCGTTACTCACTACGAAAATTTATCGCAAAAAATTGCCGATGCGGTAAAAAATTTTTCACTCGATGTTAAATCAAAAAAATTTCCTGGATCAAAAAATATAATTTAGTAAATTTTTTCTAAACTTGACAGTTAGTTTAACAAAAATTACAATGGCGACTTTAAAAATTTTTAACAACCATTTTTCAAATAATAATGTCAGAATTTCGTAATGTTGCAATTATTGACCACGTTGACCATGGAAAAACCACTCTAATCGATGCCATGCTTCACCAAAGCGGAACTTTCCGCGCCAATCAACAAGTTGAAAATCGCGTAATGGATTCAAACGCTCTTGAAAAAGAACGTGGAATTACCATTCTTGCAAAATGCACTTCTTTGATGTGGAAAGAGCAAAAAATCAACGTAATCGACACTCCAGGGCACGCCGATTTCGGTGGCGAAGTTGAAAGAGTTTTAAATATGGCGGACAGCACTTTGCTTTTAGTTGATTCGGCCGAAGGTGTTATGCCTCAAACTAAATTCGTACTTTCAAAAGCCTTGGCTCTAGGTTTAAAACCAATTGTTATTATTAATAAAATTGATCGCCAAGACGCACGTCCCGATGAAGTTCTTAACGAAATTTTTGATTTATTCGTTTCGCTCAATGCCAATGAACAACAACTTGACTTCCCCGTGCTTTATGCTGTAGGTCGTGATGGATGGTGCGTTCGCGACATGGATAAGGATGAACGCAAAGATTTATCCCCACTTTTTGATTTAATTCTTGAACATGTTAATCCGCCACATTTTGATAATGAAGCCCCGTTTACAATGCTCGCAACGCTTCTCGATCACAGCCCATATTTCGGTCGAATGCTTACGGGCAGAATTTATTCCGGCACCGCTAAAAACTTGATGAACTTCAAAGCCATTAATTTAAAAGGTGAAATTGTTGAACAAGGTCGTCTCACTAAACTTCACGTTTTTCGTGGCGTTGATAAAGTTGCAGTTGAAGAAGCTCTAGCGGGAGATATCGTTTCAATCGCTGGGCTCGAAAAGGCTTCGGTTTCTGATACTTTATGCGATATCGCAATCGTCGAACCAATCAAATCAACCCCAATCGATCCGCCAACAATGGCGATCACCATTGGCGTTAATGATTCGCCACTTGCTGGAACCGAAGGATCAAAAGTTACATCACGCATGATTCGTGATCGTCTTTTCGCCGAAGCTGAAACTAACGTTGCCATCAAAGTTAAAGAATCCGATGCCAAAGACGCTTTCGAAGTTGGTGGTCGTGGCGAGTTACAACTTGGCGTTTTAATCGAAAATATGCGTCGCGAAGGTTTTGAAGTTTCGGTTTCGCGTCCTCGTGTTTTATTTAAAAAAGAAAAATCAGGTGAAATCCTTGAGCCAATTGAAGAAGTTGTCGTTGATGTTGATGATAATTTTAGTGGAGTTGTGGTCGAAAAACTTTCTTCACGCAAAGGCGAAATGATTGAAATGAAACCATCTTCGGGTGGCAAAACTCGTTTGGTATTTTACGTGCCATCACGTGGCTTAATTGGTTATCAAAGTGAATTTTTAACCGACACCAAGGGCACGGGAGTTCTCAATCGTATTTTCCATAATTACGTTCCTTACAAAGGCGAAATGAAGAGATCGAAAAATGGTGCTTTAATCGCAACTGACGCTGGCGAAGCCGTAGCTTACGCTCTCTGGAATCTTCAAGATCGCGGAACTATGTTCGTAAAACCTCAACAAAAAGTTTACGCTGGCATGATTATCGGCGAAAATTCCAAACAAGGCGATTTGGAGGTTAATGTTTTAAAAGGCAAACAACTTACCAACATTCGCGCTTCAGGAACTGATGAAGCGATTCGCTTAACTCCAGCCAAAAATCTAACTCTCGAAGATATGATAACATATGTCGGCGATGATGAATTAGTTGAAGTAACTCCGAAATCATTGCGCTTAAGGAAAAAAATGCTTGATCCAAATGATCGCAAAAGAATGAGCCGAGGCAAAGAAGAAAGATTTGATTTTGTTGAAGAATAAATGAAGCCTTGTCCTTACCAGTTCAAAGCTTCCTTGCGATTTTTATCCAAAAAGAAATTCGATTTATAGTTCTTAAAGGATGCGGTTTTACAGCAAATTAAATATTAAACGCCAATATTTATTTGTTAAATTAATTAAAAGATATTTTTCTTTTGGCTAAAAAAAAATTTAATATAAATTTTAAAATTTATATTAATTATAAAAAAACATAAATTTCTTTATAATTAATATTAAAATCTCTCTTGACAAACAATATAAAATAATGGATTATTCAACAAAAAAATTTATTTAATTACCAAATGAAAACATTAATTGTTAAATATCTACCAAGCGGAGAAGGCTCTAATACCAAGAAAATTCTGGATGTTTTTGTATCTAAAATAGAAAAATCTTCAATTGAGTTTGTTGATCTTTTAAAAACTGAAATACCAATTTTTAACGAACAAAATATCAAGGCTTATTACAAAAGAAATTATCAAAATCAAAACCTCAATGCCGAAGAAACATTACTTTTAGAAAAGAATGATTCTTTGATAAAACAGTTAAAATCGGCTTCAATAATTGTTTTAGTAACTCCAATGCATAATTTTGGATTCCCCGCTTTGATGAAGGCTTATATCGATGCCACGACCTTTCATAATGAAACATTTTCTCATGATAAAAAAATGATGGCGGGCAAAAAAATACTTACCATATTTTCATCGGGCGGAGAATATCCAAATGATAGCTTTAATTTAAATTATCCAAACTGGAACTCAATTGCGTTAACTGCTCATGCCACTTTTAATTTCATGGGATTCGATGAAGTTAAAACAATTGGCACGAGCCTTCGATCAATAACTATTGGCGAAGAAAATGCAAACAAGAATCTAGCCAATATATCAATTGAAATTGAAAATATTGTTAGAAAATGGTATAAATAAATTTTTAAAATTTATGGAAATTATCAATTAATTATTTGCTTTTTTTTACTGTCGGACCACCTTCTTTAAATCTTTCTTGAATTAATTTTTCAAGAGCTTTTTTAATGAAGTAACTTTTTGATCTTTCTTCAAGTTCACAAAGTTTAATAAGAGTTTTTTCTAGCTCGGCTGGAATTTGAGCAGAAATGGTAACGACTTTATTTTCTTTCATAACGATAAATAATTTTTAAGTTAATAAATTTTCCACTAAACATTAGAAGTTTAATTAAAGTTTTATTCATCTTTTAAATAAAAACAAAAAATAAATTTTTTATTTGTGATTCATAATAAGAAAAACAACATATTTATTTTCACAAAAAATGAATTAATTTTAGAACTTGTTAGCCTAGGCTTTAAGAGGTTTGTCGCCACCCAGATATGGGGGTGGATTTACTCAAAAGGTATAGTAAATTTTTCTAAAATGTCCAATGTTTCAAAAAAAACCATCGACGTTTTAAATGATAAATTTTTATTTGAAAGATTGACATCTAATAATCTAACAAAGTCTTTTGATAATACAATAAAATTTTTACTAAAACTTACAGATGGTCGCGAAGTAGAGTCCGTCTTCATTCCCGAAGAGGATCGAGCAACTTTATGCGTTTCTTCTCAAGTTGGTTGCACTTTATCTTGTAAATTCTGCCACACAGGAACTCAAACTTTAGTGCGCAACTTGGAGCCTCATGAGATAGTCGCTCAAATAATTTTAACCAAAGATATAATTAATGATTGGGATTCTAAAAATCGCAAACTCACTAACATTGTATTCATGGGCATGGGCGAGCCTTTTTTCAATTACGAAAACGTTGCAAAAGCTTTAGAAATTATTTGCGATCCTGAAGGTTTAAATTTTTCAAAAAGAAGAATTACCATTTCAACCTCAGGCCTAGTTCCCGAAATTTTGCGTTGCTCAAAAGAATTAAAAGTAAATTTAGCAATTTCACTTCACGGGACAAATGACAAGCTTAGAACCGATATAATGGCGATTAATAAGAAATATCCATTACATGATTTATTAAGCTCTTGCAAAACTTATAATCAAGAAAATCCACAACAAAAAATTACTTTCGAATATGTGATGTTGCGTGACGTCAATGACAAAGAAGAAAACGCCTATGAGCTGGTCAATCTCATAAAAAAATATAATCTCAACTGTAAGGTTAATCTTATCCCCTTTAACAAGTGGAATGGATGCGAATATGAAACCTCGAACATCACTCAAACCAAAAAATTCCAGGAAATTTTGAAAAAACACGATCTAATCGCAACTATTCGCAAAACTCGCGGTGACGATGTTTTGGCGGCGTGTGGTCAATTAAAATCAGCCTCCGAAAGGATTAAAAAATCTTCATTGAAAGAGTAAATTTTTGTAATTTTAAAAACCAAAATGATGAAAAAATTAATTAAATTATTATTTGCAATTGTAATGATAATTTTAATTTCAATAGCATTAACATATTTTTTAAAATTAGATAAAGCTTTTATTGGTGTTTTTGGAGCCTTACTTTCGTATATTTTTACTGATTATCAAAAAAGAGATCAGCGTTCTTTTGAAATGAAGAAAGCCATTTATTTTGAAGCAAGTGAAAGCCTCTCCTCTATGAAAGCTTTTATTACAAATATCTCAACTATAGATTTAAAAACGATCAGCGCCGATGTAAATCTTATAAATGGCCTACAGAAACTTAATTTTATTGCTAAAATTGAATTAATAGAAAAACTAAATGAATGTGGTCATTATTATCAAAGCGCTATTCAGGAAATGATCCTTGATAGGCTAGAAATAGATCTTTTAAATCAAAATGCCCAGTATTCACTCGATAGCTCTTCTGAATATTTAGAATCAATGAAAATGCAGGATTGTAAAAATTCAAATTATTTAAAAACAAAATTTGATAATTGCCTAGAATATCATTCTATTTTACAAGAAAATATTGTTAAAAAGAGATTTATTTTAATAGAAAAATCAATGAAACACTGTCTTCATTTTAATAATTTACTATCCGATTGTATTTTAATTATTAGAAAAGACCTTGGAAATGGTTTTAATAAAAATGATGAAAATTTATATAAAAAATTAATTGCGGAATCGGATAAAAAAATGTTAGAAAGTTTTTTAAAATTTTCAGGAGCAACAAAGAAAAAAGTGGAAAATGAAATTAAAGATTTTAATTCTCTCGATTTATAAACTTTAACCTCCGAAAGTATTTGCTCCATAGCTCTAGACTTGAGGACTTACAAACCTACACTTTACAATAATACTCGTCAAGCTTACGGGATCATCACTCTCCCCTTGAGGGAGGCTATATAATGAAGCTTTTCAAATAAACAAAATCAAGAAATTATCTTTTATTTAAAAAAATCGCCGACTTTTTTAAAAAAACTTTCGGATTTTGGATTGCTCGAAACCTTATTTTGCATGATCTTATCAAGCTTTTGCAATAAATCTTTTTCTTCGGATGACAATTTCACCGGCACTTCAATATTAATTTTGACATACATGTCGCCCCTTCTGCCACCTGAGTTCATAACACTCATGCCTTTTGATTTTAAACGCAAAGTATCACCACTTTGTGAGCCTTCAGGAATTTGCAAACTAACTTTGGTGCCATCAATCGTAGGAATCTCAACGCTTCCGCCGAGTGACGCCGTAGTCATTCTGAGGGGCATTTCAAAATAAATATCGGCTTCTTTGCGTATAAAAAATTGATGTTTACGAATCGAAACATAAACATATAAATCACCCGCCGAGCCTCCACGAAGCCCTGCCTCACCTTCGCCAGCAAATCTGATGCGATTGCCCTCTTCCACTCCCGCCGGAATTTTTGCCGATAATTTTTTTTCTTTATTAACTCGACCTTGACCGTTACATTTTTTGCATGGATTTTTGATGATTTCACCGCTTCCACCGCAAGTGTGGCAAGTTTTTTCGACGATAAAAAATCCTTGTTGAACGCGAATTGCACCCGCACCTTTACAAGTTGGACAAGTAGTTGGCCTTGAATTATCGCTAGAGCCTGAACCGTTACAACTATCGCATTTGGATGGAATAGTGAAACTAATTTCTTCTACGCAACCGCCAAAAGCTTCTTCCAAAGAAATTTCAAGATTATAACGAACATCGGAACCGCGTTGTGCCGAAGATTTTTTTTGCGAACGACCGCGTCCCGAACCTTCACCAAAAATATCACCAAAATTACTAAAAATATCATTGAAATCAAAGCCATCGAAACCGCCCCCAGATTGACCTCGCGAACCTTGACCACCAAAACCTTGATTGGGATCTTGATGCCCAAAACGATCATAGCCCGCGCGCTTTTGTTCGTCTTTTAAAACTTCATAGGCTTCTGTCGCTTCTTTAAATTTTTTTTCCGCTTCTTTATTTCCCGGATTGCGATCGGGGTGATATTGCATCGCTAATTTGCGATAAGTTTTTTTTATTTCATCAGCTGAAGCACTCTTACTTACTCCAAGCACTTCATAATAATCTCTCTTGCTCATAAATAATTTTTATTATTAAATTTTTTAAAAAATTAATCGAAAATATTATAGTTTTTTTTAAGCCAATTTTCAAGTTGTAAAAACGCCTCGGCGCGATGCGAAATTTGATGTTTAAGCTCCGCATTAATTTCGCCAAAAGTTTGGTTCATGCCATTTTTTATAAAAATTGGATCATATCCGAAGCCTTTATTTCCAAGAGCTGGAAAAGTTAAATAACCATCAACCCTGCCCTCAAAATTAATTCTAAAATTATTTTTTGGATTATACAAACACAAATTGCACACAAAAAAAGCTGACGGTTTTTGCTCGGCGAAAATATTTTTTTTCTGCAATTCTGCAAAAATTTTTTCAAAAGCTAAAGTAAAATTTTTATTGCCATTTTCATCAAGTGCATATCGTGCCGAGTGAACTCCCGGAGCGTTTTCCAATTCTTCGATACATAAACCTGAATCATCGGCAAGTGCTAAAATTTGTGCATGATCGCCATAAAATTTAGCTTTAATAAACGCATTTTCGGCAAAAGTTTCAGCGCTTTCTTCGGGCTCAATCAAATTTAATGACGAGGCTGGAACGGGTTGAATATCAAGGTTTTCAAGTAATTTTGCAATCTCAATAAATTTACCATTATTATTGGTGGCGATTAAAATTTTTTTCATTTCAAAAACTGATAAATTTTTTTCAATAAAAAAGCCGACCCAATATTTTGGATCGGCTTTAAAAAAATAAAATTTTTATAAAGACTAAGCTTGAGCTACTTCTTCTTTAGCTTTAGAAGCCTCGATTTCTTTATTTAATTTTTCTTGAGCTTTTTTCTTTAAATTAGATCCTTTGGCTTTTGGCTTGAAATCAGGTTTATATTTTTCTGCACCTTTAACTCCGAGATTAATCAAGAATTTAGCAACTTTTTCAGTAGGTTGAGCACCAACTGACAACCAATATTCCGCGCGCTCTTTGTTAATTGTAACGCGTTTTTCATCGGTATCACCGAGAAGAGGATTATAAGTTCCAAGTTTTTCTAAAAATTTAGAATCACGAGGCGAAGTGCTGTTTGTAGCAAGAATAAGGTAATATGGAAGGTTTTTTCTGCCCCCACGAGAAAGACGAATTTTAATCATTTTTTAAAAATTTTTTACTTATAGACGGTTGAGGAATATTGCAAATCATAAAATAAATAAATTCAATTGCAAGTGAGAATTTTTATCCTCAAAATCTTTGCAATAATTTTTTATAAATAATTTTTTATAAATAATTTATTGTAAAAAATTATTGGCAATCAGAAATGGCATTATTTTCAGCGCTACATTTATTTAAAACCCTTGAGGCTCTAGCAATAGCATTGGTTAAATAATAGTCATAATTTTTTGCCACTAATTTTTCTTCACCAAAATTTAATTTTAAATTATCATTAGTGGTTTTTAAAGATTCCGCTGGAGAATTATTTATTTTATCAATTTTCGCTAAAATTTTATATTCCTCATCAAGTTTTGCTAATAATTCATCATGATTTGCAAAACCTAAATTGAGTTTTAATTTTTGGGCGATTTCGCTAATAATTTCATAATCAACTTTAGCTTGTCCAACGCCAAAAACTGCTCTTCGAGCCTTCTGAATTCTGCCTTCGAGATTAACATAAAATCCATCTTTTTCGGCAAAATTGCAAGTTGGTAAAATTATATCGGCGATTTTCACGGCACGATCGCCATTAGAACCGAGATAAATCACGAAGCAATTTTGTAATTTTGTAAAATCAATTTCATCATCAACATTTTGCAAGAATAATAATTTTATTTCACCACTTTGTGCTTGATTAATTATTTCTTGAGCTGATTTTTTGCTTACAAAATCAAGGGTTAAGCCATTGATTAATCCTGTCGATTTGGCTAAAAAATTAAAACCATTCCAATCTTCCCGAAGCATATTATATTTGGTGGCGATCGCTTTACATAATTGAATTATTTCAGCACCATATTCATGAGAAACCGCATCTTCGCCAATAATTAACATATTATTTTTAGCTTGTTGCAAAGTTTTGCAAAATGGATTTTTGCCGTCTAAAATTGATTGTAAAGTTTTTATATCATCGCCTATAACTTGATGATTGTAAGTTAAATCAATATTCTCACCAATCGAAGCGATTTTTATTTTCTTCGATAAAAATCTTTTTCTGAGTCGTGCGTTAAGAATTGGAGCATCTTTGCGTGGATTAACTCCGATCAACAAACAACTATCGGCTTCTTCAATTTTTGCAATTGAGGTGTTGAATAAAAATTCATTTTTATTTTTAGAATCAAACTTTTGTGAATTTATACGACAATCAATATTTTCAACTCCCAAAGCTTGCATTAATTTTTTCAAAGCAAAAATGTCGTCGAGAGATGATAATTGCCCCGTCAAAGCCCCAATTTGACTTGGTTTAATTTCGTCAATTTGCTTTCTAATTTCTTCGTAACAATCTTTAAAATCGCTGGCAATTAATTTGCCCGCAACTTTTAAATAAGGCTTGTCGAGACGTTGATATTTAAAGCCGTCATAACAAAAACGAGCTTTGTCTGCCAACCATTCTTCGTTAATTTCTTCATTTAAACGCGGTAAAATTCTCATAATTTCAACACCGCGTGAATCAATGCGGATGTTAGTTCCAACCGCGTCCATCACATCAATCGTTTCAGTTTTTTTCAATTCCCAACTACGCGCTTTGAAAGCGTAAGGCTTAGAGGTTAAAGCTCCTACCGGGCATAAATCGATAACGTTACCCGACAATTCCGAGCTTACATTTTTCTCAAGATAAGTAGTTATTTCCATGCCTTCGCCACGGTTAACCGCTCCTAATTCACAAGTGCCGGCAACATCTTCGATGAAGCGAACGCAACGCGTGCAATGAATACAACGAGTCATTTGCGTTTTGATTAATGGCCCCATATTTTTATCAATCACCGCTCTTTTATGTTCGCGATAATTGCTTTCGCCTTTGCCATATTGATAGGCTTGATCTTGCAAATCGCACTCTCCAGCTTGATCGCAAATTGGACAATCAAGCGGATGATTAGCGAGCAAAAATTCCATGACACCTTCTCGCGCCTTCTTAACCATCGGCGTATCGGTAAAAATTTGCATATTTTCATTTACGGGCATGGCACAAGAAGCCACTGGCTTAGGCGTTCCGCCCGCCACCTCGACTAAACACATGCGACAATTTCCGGCAATCGCCAATCTTTCGTGATAACAAAAACGTGGAATTTCGATACCGGCAATTTCGCAGGCTTGAATAATTGTAATACCCTGAGGAACTTCGTGGCTATTGCCGTTAATTGATATTTTTACCATGAAAAAATATGAATTTTAATTAAATTTTTGAATATTTTTTTAACCAAATTTAGATTTAAAAATTTATTAAATTTTAGTTTAACAAATTTTTAAATTTATAAAATTTTAACGATTAAAATGGAATTTCATCGTCATTTTCTTCGACTACAACATCAGAATTTTTACGATTCGATGAAGAATTTCCAGAATTATTTGCATAATTTTCTGAAGAACCGCCTGAAGCACGATCTTTAGAATCAAGAATTTGCAAAGTCGAATTATAATTTTGTAAAGTTACTTCGGTGGTATATTTTTCGACACCTTGTGCGTCAGTCCATTTGCGGGTTTGAAGCGATCCTTCCAAATAAACTTTGGTGCCTTTTTTCAAATAACTTTTGGCGATTCCAACTAAACCTTGCGAAAAAATTACGATGCGATGCCACTCAGTTTTATCTTTTTTTTCTCCAGTATTTTTGTCTTTCCAGCTATCGGAAGTTGCCACGGAAAAACTTGCGATCTCACGACCATCTTGGGTTGAGCGTATTTCGGGATCTTGGCCCAAATTGCCCACTAAAATTACTTTATTTATCGACATAAAATTAAATTTTGAATTAATAATGCGGTTGCTTGAAAAAAATTATAATTTAAAAAAAATTAAAAACTAGCATCAATTTTAGTGCAGAATAAAATCGAAAAAACTAGTTGCAAAAAATAATTAACTCCTAAAATAGAATATATTTTTAAATTAAAATCCTACTAAAATCAATTAAAGTTAAATTTTATGAAAAAAATTTTTAAATTTTTTACAATCCTCAATATAATTCTTTGTTTTATGAATGAATCAATTGCCCAAAATAAAAAAGTCGATAATCCTGAAAATATTTTATATATCGATTTAAAAGCCGGTCGAGTGGTGATTGAACTTTTGCCAAATATCGCTCCCAACCATGTTAATCGCATCAAAACTTTAACGCGTCAAAAATTTTATGATGGAATTTTCTTTCATCGTGTAATTGATGGTTTTATGGCTCAAACTGGCGACCCTACGGGCACAGGCATGGGTGGCAGTAAATTACCTGATTTACGCGCTGAATTTTCGGACGAACCTCACATTCGCGGAGCCCTTTCCATGGCTCGCGCTTCTGATCCAAACAGTGCCAATAGTCAATTTTTTATCGTTACCAAAGATTCACGTTTTCTCGATAATCAATATACAGTTTTCGGTCGCGTAATTAAAGGCATGGAGTTTGTTGATAAAATCAAAAAAGGCGATGGCGCCAATGGTAAAGTAAGCAATCCCGACGCCATGTTAAAAGTTCGCGTTGCTTCTGACGAAAAATAAATTTTCCAATTTAAAATAATTAAATTAACCGCCATCAAAAAATGGCGGTTTTTTTATGCTTTTTGCTAAAATTTTTGAACAAAATATAAAATTTATTTTTACAAAATTTTTATTGTTATTTATAAATTATTATATTAGTTTATATAAGTGAATAACCGTTCCAATCCTTGATAATCTGAGTCTTGTGCCCTTTTTATAAAAAACACTTTCTATTGCAAAACATTAATTTTAAGTGTAAAGCATTTTTTTTGCATTTATTTAAAAAATTTTTCTAGACAATTTGTTTTTAGAAATTAAATTTTAAACAACATGTAGTGTAATTTTTAATTATACCGCACTAAATATAGCCTAAAACGCCATTTTTAGAATTCGATTAAAAAACCATTTATACCAACTTAATAGCTTTGAGAATCAAGATTATGACAAAAAAAAATATTGAAAAAAACACCAAAAAATCTTCTAACAAAATTGAAAAAATTTTAGAAAAAAATACAAATTCTAAAAAGGATTTTAAAATTAATATCGACCTTAAAAAAGATGATCGTCTTAGCAATTTTGGCAAAGCGGTTTTAAAAGATCGCTATTTAATGCCCAATGAAAATTTTCAAGAATTATTTGCTCGCGTCGCTTCTTATTACGCTGACGATCAAGCTCACGCCAATCGCATTTATGGCTATATTTCTAATTTATGGTTCATGCCCGCCACCCCAGTTTTAAGCAATGGTGGCACCGAAAGAGGCTTGCCGATTTCTTGTTTTTTAAATGAATCTGCAGATTCTCTAAGCGGTATCGTAAATTTGTGGAATGAAAATGTTTTGCTCGCATCTCGTGGCGGTGGAATTGGAAGCTATTGGGGCAATTTGAGATCAATTGGCGAAACCGTTCGTGGCAATGGCAAAACTTCGGGAATAATTCCGTTTATCAAAGTTATGGATTCGCAAACTTTGGCAATTTCGCAAGGCAGTTTACGTCGTGGTTCGGCCGCAGTTTATTTGCCAATTAGCCATCCCGAAATTGAAGAATTTATTGACCTTCGTCGCCCAACGGGTGGCGATCCAAATCGTCGCTCTCTCAATCTTCATCACGGCGTTGTCGTCACCGATGATTTCATGCGTGCCGTTGAAAAAGATGGCGATTTTGAATTAAAAAGTCCACATAGTGGCAAAACTCTTGATGTCGTCAAGGCACGCGCCATCTGGATCAAACTCCTCACCACTCGTATCGAAACTGGCGAACCTTATATTTTATTTATCGACGCCGTGAGCCGTTCTCAGCCACTCCATCAACAAAAATTAAAACTTGAAGTTAAAACTTCAAATTTATGTAGCGAAATTACTTTGCCGACGGGCATCGATCATTTGGGCAATGATCGCACCGCGGTTTGTTGTTTATCTTCATTGAATTTGGAATATTATGATGAATGGAAAGATAACGCGCAAATCATTGAGGATGTAATGCGTTTCCTCGATAATGTGTTACAAGATTTTATCGACAAAGCCCCCGAAGGCATGGCGAAAGCCAAATATTCCGCAATGCGCGAAAGAAGTGTTGGACTTGGCGTCATGGGCTTTCATTCATTTTTACAAAGCAAAAATGTGCCGATGGAATCAGCTATGAGTAAGGTGTGGAATAAAAAAATATTTATGCAAATTAAACAAGGAGTCGATAAAGCTTCGAAACTTCTTGCTAAAGAACGTGGAGCTTGTCCCGACGCCAAAGATGCTGGCATCGAAGAAAGATTTTCCAATAAAATCGCCATCGCCCCGACCGCTTCAATTTCAATTATCGCCGGCAATTCTTCTCCCGGAATCGAGCCTTTCGCGGCAAATTCATTTACACAAAAAACTTTGACGGGATCGTTCAATGTTCGCAATAAAAATTTGGTTAAACTTCTTGAAGCCAAAGGTAAAAATAGCGAAGATATTTGGTCTTCAATCACGATTAATGAAGGCTCCGTCCAACATCTCGATTTTCTTGATGAACATGAAAAATTAGTTTTCAAAACCGCTCCCGAAATTGATCAAAGATGGATTATTGATTTAGGCGCAGAGCGTCAAGAATATATTTGCCAAGCCCAAAGTTTAAATATTTTTATCGCTGGCGATGTTTCGAAAAAATATCTTCACGATATTCATTTTAGAGCTTGGCAAAAAGGCTTGAAAAGTCTTTATTATTGTCGCTCCACTTCAATTCAAAGAGCGGATAAGGTTTCGAATAAAACCGAAAAAGATGATATTGATTTTTCTAAACCGATTGCCAATAATTCGGAAAAATATGAAGAATGTTTGGCTTGTCAATAAATTATAAAAATAAAAGTGAAGATTAATTTTTCCTCACTTTTATTATTTAATTCACCTAAATTTTAAATTTTATAAAATTTTTTTTTAATTTACTTGAAAATCAAAATATTTCATGATTTTATATTAGAAAATTAGATCTAAAAATATTCAATTTTTAGATTTTTTTAATTCGGCGATATGAAAATGTTAAAATATTTTTGAGTCGCGATTTGCATGATTGAGATATTTTATTAATCATTTTTAATCAATTATTCAAAATTTAATTTTTCTTTTATAGATTATTTGTTATTATGCTTAATTGGTTACAAAAATTAGTATCTGGATCTCCTGCTAAAGCTACACAAACCGAAGTATCTGCATATCTTGTTCGGCAAAAGGAAGACGGAAGTTTAATAGAAGTAGAACCAGCAAATATTTTTGCCAGATCTGAGGAAAACGATAGTAATCTTACCTCGGGAGAACTTATAGATCCAGCTCAAGCTCAAAATACAGCTTTAGTTGCGGGTGCGGGTGCGGTTGCAGTTTCAGATTCATCTCCAGCTCTAGATTTAGATCCAGATCAAACTCCAGCTCTAGATTTAGATTTACCTCCAGTTACAGTTCCAGCTCTAACTCCAGCTCCAGATCCAGTTTCAATTATTGACCCGATTATTAATTTAGTTAATTCAATTTTTGAAGAAGATGCTAAGAATCGTTTAAAAGAATATTTTTCTTCTATATTTATCCCGCCCGAAGATGATGATACAAAAAAATCAACCGCCTCAACCAACCTAACTCTGACATCAGCGCAAGAAACAGAACTAAGAGAAACTCTTGAAAAATGCGCTAACGCTTATATTAGTGGCGATACCGATCTTACTCCTTCCGACTCTAGTGATACACAATCCAGCTCTACAAAAACT
>SYAR01000013.1 GCA_005787525.1 Rickettsiales bacterium | reverse complement strand
GGCGGGGGTGTTGTTGGTGGTGGTGTAGGTGGTGGTGGAGGAGGCAAATTTGGGTATAGACAGTTTTGTTGTGCTGATTTCACATCTGAGTTGCAATCACCATCAGCTCTGCCCCTTATTTGTTTTTTTGGGGGAAATTGAGGAGTATTGAAAGGAAAAGAAGGTAAACCACGTCCTCTAATTATCGGCGGGGCTGCAGATGCTCTTGGAGCACTAGCTAAAACACCAACTAAAGAACTACCTAAAACAATTGTTTTAATAAATGAAAGTGGTGTAATACGGTAAGGTTGATTATCATTAGTTGTTGGCAATACCGCACCAGGTTTTAAAGATGAATTAGGATTTAGTTCTGTATTTAAAATTGATACTACTTCTGTAAATTTCAACGCTTCTTTATCAAGAATCAAGTTATTTTTTGATGATGTATTTTTAATATTTCTATCCAAAACGCTAAAGATAAAATCTTCACCTTTAGAAATAATTGTTTCTAAATTAGATGAATTAGATTCGCCTTTAGAAATAATTGTTTTTAAAATCAATGAATCAGATTGTTGTTCTAGTTTTTCTAAAAACTTCATCATTAAAGCTGTTTGACTAATAGATCCAATTGAAATGGATTTTTCATCGCTGGAAAAATCAATTAAATCTTTATTTTCTTTTAAAATAGAGGCTAATTCTTTTTCAATTAAATTTTTAAATTTATTATCGTTTCCAACAAGAGACTCAACAAAATTATTTAAATCTTGGTGTTTTAATATTTGTCCCGGTTTGCACATTATGTCATTGGAGACTTGTTTAAAAACTTCTGGTGACAGTGCGTCTTTCTTTGTCAATAAAAATGATTGCATTAAATCTAATACCGTAGCATCATCGTCAAGATTTTGTATTTTATCTCTATGATTTTCAATAAGTTCACCTGCAAGTGTTTTTTTTTGAAAATATAGTGGATCTCCATATCCTCCTGAAGAATTTTGTGCAACTTTATTAAAGTTATCTTTTTCTTCTGTGCTTATTAAAGATTCAAAAAAATTATCTAGTTTTTGATTTGATAATAAACCATTTAATACTTCATCATTTTGCATATTTTAGAAATTAAAATTGATACCAAGTTTAAATATATTTATATTGTTATTATAATATTTTTTTATAGCTTCTTCGGGGTTCGAATAATTTATAAGTTGAAATTGATCTTTGTTTTTAGTATCAATTGTGAATCTAGTGTAGCTATATTCCCCGTTCAATAGCCAATTTTTATTTATTTTGATTCTAAAGCCACCACCAAAAAAAGGTGCAATTTTTTTACCTTTGCTAAGTTTCCATGAATTTTCTAGATAAGGTTCATAAAATTTATGATTTTTATCATTATAATAATCATAATAAAGTGAGCCATAGCTTTGATAATAATTTATAGCTTGCCCAATGGTTCCATAAATAGAAAAATCTTCATTGATATCGGCACCAATATCGATTTTTATGCCATATCTTTTATTAATTTTTGAATAACTTTTGCCAAAAAAATTATTTCGTGATTCGGCGTTTTTTGTAGATCTATTAAAATAATTTTTAGTATTATTATTTTCGTAGATTAATCCCGGAGCAATAAAAAAACCGCGATAATTTAAAGCATAATTATATTTTAATCCAAATGAATATGCAGAGCTCGGATCTGTTTGAACAGATTTATCAATACTAATTCCTTTTTTAGAGCTATACATAAATTCTTCGGTCGAAAAGCTTAAATTAGTTTTTACTAAATCTATTCCAATATAATTTCCAACCGTTCTTGCGTTTGAAATGGTTGGATAAAATAATATAAAAAAAACAAAAAATGTTTTAATTTTTAGGTTTTTTAATATATTAAATTTTGATTTGCAATAATAATGTTTCATTATTTTTAATTTGTATCAATTAGAAATTATAAAGTAATCCAATTTTGGCAATTCTTAACGAGGCTTCAGAATCAGTTGAGTCACTGGAATTTTGAGCTCCAATTTTTGAATTGTCAATATTTTGATTTTTATAACCTTGACTGCCACTGTAAAGTCTTAAATCGTAAATTAAATATTCGGCGTTTAATAAAAAGCGATCCGTTATTTTAATTTTGGTTCCAAAGCCAAAAAAAGGAGCCAATTTTGATCTATGTATTATAGCGAATGGATCTGGTTGATTATTAGTTAACATATAATTCCTTGTATCAACAGGTTCTGGATTAGCGTTTGAATTGCTTAAAGAGAAATATTTTGGATATATTGAATTAAGAGTGGAATAATATATTTTAGAGATTCCAGCGAAAACAAAGGGAGCAAAATTTGGAGTAACATCATAGCCAAAATTAATTTTGCCACCATAAGTTCTGTGAATTTTTAAAAATTTATAACCAAATCGCCAAGGAGCTCTTTCATTAAAAAAATCTCCATAGTTAAGGTTATCACCATCGTAGTGTTTTTTTATATTATTATATTCAAAAAACACTTCGGGGGCAATATAAAATCCACGATAATTAAGGGCGTAAAAATATTTTAATCCAAAACTATTTTTATATTTAGGGGTTGTGTAGCCAGAGGTGGTGTTTAGTTTTGCTTCTCCAATGTAATATCCCATATTCCGATATCTTAAACCAGTATTAATAAAATCGATTCCTAAATAATTTCCAACAGTGCGAGATTTTATTTTCTTGTGAATAATAACCGCCTCTTCATGCTCAGTTGTAGTCGTGGTAATGATTTTATTTTGAGGAGAATTTTTAATAAAAATTCCTTTATTTCCTTCTGGCAGAATGTTTTTTTGAGAAGTTTTTTGTGATTTTATGATCGAATTATCATTTATTATTTTAACTTTTTTGTAAGGTTTTGCATTAGAATCTTTATTGTAAGTGCCATAGTAATAATCATCAAAACTCTGGGCATATAAATTTTCAATCGATGCTAAAAAAAATGTTAATGTTAGGGTTATAATTTTTTTCATTTTTTTAAAAAAGTAGTTTTTAACTTACAGAATAAGGGCTATATAATAAATTACAAATTATTTTTTTAACAAAATTATAATTTTCTTAATTTTATAATTTTTTAATTGCTAAAAATATTCAAATTTATATAATTTTTTCTCGAATTATTAACAAATTAAAACATATTTATGCAAAAAAAATTATTGTCTCTTCTAATAATCACCGCAATTACTTACTCATGCTCTAAGGGGTTATCACCAAAAGATGATATTGCTAAATCTGGCAATCAAATTCAAACCGAAAAAAATGATAAAAATCAAAATGTTCGTAAAACAATTTATTTTGATACAAATAGTTTTACATTAAATGAGACAAATAATGATTCATTAAAAAATCAACTTCTGCCTTTGATAAATTCCAATTCTAAAATTACCATAATCGTTGAAGGTCATTGTGATGAAAGAGGATCAAGTCTTTACAATAAAAAATTGGGCAAAAAAAGAGCCGAAATGGTTAAAAAATTCTTGGTTAAGGCTGGAGTTAAATCTTCAAAAATTTCAGCTGTTTCTTATGGCGAAAACAAGCCTCTTGATTTAGGTCATGATGAAAATGCTTGGTCAAAAAATCGTCGCGTTGAAATCGTTTTATTCAATTAATTTAAAATTAATTTTATAAATAAAAAAGCCTCATATTTTTAAAAAATATGAGGCTTTTTTATTTTATTTTTGATGAAAATTATTTTACCATCAACTTCGCCACATCAAGCATGCGAACCGAAAAAGCCCATTCATTATCATACCATGAACATACTTTAACCATATTGCCACCGATAACTTTGGTTTGCGTTGCGTCAAAATTCGAACTAATATTGCTATGATTGAAATCGATTGAAACCAGAGGCTCATCGATATAGCTCAAAACTTTTTTCATCTCACCATTCAAAGCATTTTTAATAAAGGCATTAACTTCGGCAATTGAAGTATTATTTTTGGCGATGAAATTTAAATCAACCATTGAAACATTTGGAGTCGGAACTCTGATGGCAACGCCGTCAAGTTTGCCATTAAGTTCAGGCAAAACCAAGCCGATCGCCTTTGCTGCGCCAGTTGAAGTTGGAATCATCGACATTGCACAAGCGCGAGCGCGACGTAAATCTTTGTGAGTATTATCAACGATATTTTGATCATTAGTGTAAGCATGAATTGTGGTCATGAAACCCTTCTCAATGCCAATTTTATCATTTAAAATTTTAGCAATCGGAGCCAAGCAATTCGTGGTACAAGAGCCAATTGAAATAACGTGATCATCTGGGTTTATATTATTATGATTAACCCCGTAAACAATTGTTTTAACCGAATCTTCTTTAGCAGGAGCGGAAATAATAACTTTTTTAGCACCAGCTGTGATGTGCTGATAAGCGTCATCATGCTTCGTAAAGGCGCCCGTGCATTCAAAAACAACGTCAATATTATGCTCTTTCCAATTTAATTTTTTGGGATCACGTTCCGCCGTTAAAATAATTTTTTTATTATCAACAAATAAATTATGATCACGAATTTCAACTGCATGATTGAAGCGACCATGGACGGAATCATATTTTAAAAGGTGGGATATAGTCTCGATTGGAGCCGATCCGTTGACGGCAACTATTTCAAAATCATCACTCATTTTTTCTTCATAAATTGCACGAATAATTGCACGACCAATTCTTCCAGGGCCGTTAACGGCGATACGAATTTTTTTAGACATAAATTTTAAATTATTTGTTAAACACTCTACTAGAGTAGTATTCAAGAGCCTTTGTAAAATCTTTAAGATTTAATTTGGCGGTAATTTCTTTTTCAGAATTATTAACATTAAACCTTAAAAATAAATATTCACCATTTTTCATTTGCGAATATAAAGAATTTTTCTGTTGAGTAGAGATCGGAACCAAGCCAAACTCTTTCTGTGAAGCGTTTTGCGATAAAATCAAATCATTTTTATCAACCCGAATTTTGGCAAAAGTTCCAATTTTTATTTTTGGAATAATTATAAAAAATTCATTAGCAAAATGATTTGTTGGTTGCATTGAAATTACTGAAGAATTATCGTAAAATCTGGAAGCAATTTTGCAATGAGCCGAACTCATCATATCGTCAATTTCGCAATAAACTTTCCAATCGCCAAAAGTTTTTTCTTCATTGTGCAATTCGATAAGTTCAGCTTGTGCAATATTTTTAAAAATTAGAACATGAAATAAAATAAAGATAAAAATCAAAAAATTTTTTTTAGAAAATGATAATAATTTCATATTTACTGTTAATTTTTGTTTGTATAAGTGGCTTGTCAGGCTTATTTTTATTTAAAGATTATATTAAAAAAATTTCTTCTTTATCGGTTGCTTATAGTGGTTTAATAGCCTTGCTTTCTTTAATTGCACACAATAATAACCTTCTTGAAAAAACATTAACATTCTTTATAAGTCTTTTGTTAATTTTTTCAATTAATTTAATGATTGCAATCGGAATTATTAAAAATATTGGTGATATTAAAAATACCGATAAAGATCCAAATGATAAAAAATAAATTTTTACTAGATTGTTTAAAAGTGTTGTTTATTTTTAATGAAAAATTTTAATTTTTAAAATTACTTCAATGAGTATATTTCGCAAAAAATCTATCGAAGCATTAATTGCTTCTTCGCAAAAAAATTCTTTCAAAAAATCACTTACCGCTTTTGATTTAATAATGATTGGAATTGGTTGCACAATCGGGACGGGAATTTTTGTAGTAACAGGAACGGCGTCGGCAACTCATGCCGGTCCAGCCATCGCTTTATCTTATTTAATCGGAGCTTTGGCGTGCTTATTTGCGGCACTTGCTTACGCCGAAATCGCTTCGATGGTGCCAGTTTCGGGCAGTGCTTACACCTACACCTACGCGGTTATCGGCGAATTTGTGGCGTGGTTGGTTGGTTGGGGTTTAGTTTTGGAATATGGCATTGGAGCCTCTGCGGTCGCAAATGGCTGGTCGGGATATATGGTTGGAATTTTGCAATCCTTTGGAATTATATTGCCAGAAATTTTTACAACGCCAACTAGCAATGGCGGAATTATAAATTTACCGGCGAGTTTAATCGTGTTATTAATCGGCTTGATGCTTTATGTTGGAACGAGTCAGGGCGTAAAGTTTACCCGCATTTTAGTTTTTGTAAAATTAACGGTGATTTTTATATTTTTAGTGGTGGCAACGCCGATGATTAAGCCTGAAAATTATAGCAATTTTATGCCTTTCGGCTTTGGCGGAGTTATGGCGGGAGCGGCGGCGATTTTTTACGCTTATATTGGTTTTGATGCGGTGGCGACAACGGCGGAAGAATGTAAAAATCCTAAACGTGATTTACCAATTGGTATAATTTTTTCGCTCGGAGTTTGCGCTATTCTTTACGCAAGCGTGGCTTTAGTGTTGAACGGAATTGTTAATTTTTCAACATTAAATAATCCTGAGCCTTTGGCGAGAGCACTTCGTGACAATGGCAGTAACATTGGTTCGGCGTTGGTTTCAACTGGTGCGATCGCTGGAATTACTTCGGTCTTGCTGGTTTTACTTTATGGTCAATCACGAATTTTTTTCGTAATGTCGCGTGACGGTTTACTTCCAAAAAAATTAAGCTCAATTCACAAAAAATATAATACTCCACACATCAGCGTTGTTCTTACCACTCTCGGAGTGGCATTAATCGCCGGAGTTTTTTCACTCGAAACTTTAAGTGAAATGACGAGCATCGGCACTTTATTTGGCTTTATTGTTGTGGCTTTGGCGGTGATGATTTTACGAGTCAAACAACCAAATTTAAAAAGAAGTTTCAGATGTCCTTGGGTTTTTGTGGTTGGACCTTTGGCGGTTTTATCTTGTGGATATTTAACCTTTGAATTATTGACGCGCAATTGGCATTATTTTTTAATTTGGACGGCGCTCGGAGTTTTTATTTACACGATTTACGGCTATCGCAAAAGCACAATTAAGAATTAATTCGCCCGTCGCCCGCTTTAGCAGGACTAAAAAAATCCCGTCGTTGCTTTAGCACGACCCAAAAATTATTTTAAAAAAAATTTGCAAAATCTAATTAATTAGGCAAAATTTGAAATTATAAATATTTTCAAGCTTAATTTTTTTCACAAATGACTTCTAAAAAATTCGTATATTCTTTTGGCGATGGCAATTCCGAAGGCGATGCCTCGATGAAAAATTTATTGGGTGGCAAAGGTGCCAATTTGGCAGAAATGTCAAAAATGGGCTTGCCGGTTCCGCT
Organism: Rickettsiales bacterium; assembly: GCA_005787525.1. GTDB lineage: Bacteria > Pseudomonadota > Alphaproteobacteria > Rickettsiales > UBA1997 > CAILUF01. The sequence continues at coordinate 13,048 of SYAR01000013.1, read as the reverse complement.
CGGTTTCACCATTACCACCGAAGTCTGTGATGTGTATTATAAAAATAAAAAATCTTTCCCAACTGAATTAAAAATTGAAGTTGAAAATGCTTTAACACAAATTGAAAATAAAATCGGTGTTAAATTTGGCGATGAAAAAAATCCACTTTTATTTTCGGTGCGATCAGGTGCTCGCGCTTCAATGCCGGGGATGATGGACACGGTTTTAAATTTAGGTTTAAATGACAAAACTGTTTTAGGTTTGGCAAAAAATAGCGATAATAAAAGATTCGCTTTTGATTCTTACCGTCGCTTTATTCAAATGTATTCCGACGTAGTTTTGGGCGTTGATCATTATAATTTCGAAACGATTCTCGATGAAAAAAAACAAGAATTTGGAGCCGTTGTCGACACTGATTTGAACGCTGAACAGCTTGAAGAAATTGTTGAACTTTTTAAAATCGAAGTTAAAAAAGAATTAGGTTATGATTTCCCCCAAGACGTTCACAAACAATTGTGGGGAGCGATTGAAGCGGTTTTTGCTTCATGGATGAATGATCGCGCCATTACTTATCGTTCAATTAATAATATTCCTGCGGAATGGGGCACGGCGGTTAATGTGCAATCAATGGTTTTTGGTAATATGGGCGAAACTTCGGCGACTGGAGTTGCCTTCACTCGCAATCCATCGACGGGTGCCAAAGAACTTTACGGCGAATATTTAATTAACGCGCAAGGTGAAGATGTGGTGGCTGGAATTCGCACTCCGCAATCAATTACGCTTCAAGGCAAAGAGCAACTTAATTCGGTTTTACCATCGATGCAAGAAACTATGCCCGAAGTTTTTTTGGAGCTAGAAAAAATTTACAAAAAACTCGAATTGCATTATCGCGATATGCAAGATATCGAATTTACTGTCCAAAATAAAAAATTATGGATGCTTCAAACCCGCTCTGGTAAAAGGACAGCGCATGCTGCCGTAAAAATCGCCGTTGATATGGTTAATGAAAAATTGATTGATAAGAACGAAGCTTTGCTTAGAATCGATCCCGCTAGTCTTGATCAACTTTTACATCCGACTCTTGATCCAAAAGCAAAAGTTAAAAATATTGCCAAAGGCTTGCCAGCTTCTCCGGGAGCGGCTTCGGGCATAGTGGTATTTTCATCGCAAGAAGCCGAACGTCGGTTCGAAAATGGTGATAAAGTTATTTTAGTTCGCGTTGAAACCAGCCCCGAAGACATTAAGGGCATGCATGTTTCGCAAGGAATTTTAACAGCACGTGGAGGCATGACATCGCATGCGGCAGTAGTGGCACGAGGCATGGGAACGCCTTGCGTTTCAGGTGCTACTGGTTTACATGTTGATAATTCTGGAAAATTTTTTAGTGCCAATGGCGTTAAAGTAAAAGAGGGTGAAATCATTACTATCAATGGTTCAAATGGCGATGTAATTCTTGGTAATGTGCCAACTTTAAAACCAAATTTATCGGGTGATTTTGAAACCATCATGCTTTGGGCTGATGAGGTTCGTAAGCTTAGAGTGCGAACTAACGCCGAAACTCCGCTTGATTGTCAAGTGGCGCGTGATTTTGGTGCTGAAGGAATCGGATTATGCAGAACCGAACATATGTTTTTCAGCGAAGATCGCATTATTTCAGTGCGTGAAATGATTTTAGCCGAAACGGCCGAAGGGCGTAAAAAAGCTTTGGCAAAATTATTGCCGATGCAAAGAAAAGATTTTGTTGAAATATTCAAAATTATGACGGGATTGCCTGTCACCATTCGCTTGCTCGATCCTCCGCTTCATGAATTTTTACCGCATAAAGAAAGCGAAATTCAAGAAGTGGCAAAAGTTGCTGGAGTTGAAGTTGATTACGTTAAACATCGCACTCAACAATTACAAGAGCAAAATCCAATGCTTGGTCATCGTGGCTGTAGACTCGGAATTTCATATCCAGAAATTTACGAAATGCAAGCGCGTGCAATTTTTGAAGCGGCGGTAATTGTTAAAAAAGAAACCAAAAAAGATGTTTTGCTTGAAGTGATGATACCTTTGGTCGCTACGCGCAATGAGATTCAAATTATGCGTCAATTAGTAGTTAATGTTGAAAAAGAAGTGGTGGCAGAATCGGGTGTTGAATTGAAATATATGGTAGGCACGATGATTGAATTGCCTAGGGCGGCGTTAGTTGCCGATAAAATTGCCGAAGAAGCAGAATTTTTTAGTTTTGGAACCAATGATTTAACGCAAACAACTTTTGGCTTATCACGTGATGATGCTGGAAATTTCTTGGGTCATTATCAAAAAGCCGGCATTTTAGAAAAAGATCCATTCGCCGAACTTGATCAAGAAGGAGTAGGAGAATTAATAAAAATTGCTACGCAAAAAGGCAAACAAACTCGCCCAGATATTAAGCTTGGAATATGTGGAGAACATGGTGGCAACCCTGCTTCGATCGAATTTTGTAACGATGTTGGTTTGCATTATGTTTCATGTTCGCCATATCGCGTTCCAATCGCCAGACTTTCGGCAGCGAGAGCGGTTTTAAAGAATAAAAAATAAAATTTAACTTATAAAAAATTTTATTATTGTTAGGCAAAGCCATCAATAGTTTTTTTAATCAATAAAATGAAACGAATATTATAAATTTAATAAAAAATTAATAATATAAGTGTAAATCAATATAATTTTGTTGAAAATTAAAACCAATTTTTATTAAAAAACAAAATCTATTTATGAAAAATTTACACAAAATCATTAAAAAAAATATCGTTAAAATTTCAACGTTAATTTTATTTTTTACTCTCGCTTCAAATAGCTCATGCTACCAAGAAGATAAAAGGGGCAACGGCTATGGATTTGGATTCAAATCCACTGAATTATCAAATTTAAAATAATAAATTTAAGTAGTCTAATTCGAATCTTTGCCAACATCAAATTGTAAAATAATTTCTTTCCAAGAATCATATTTTTCGATTGGTAAATTACGAAGAGGACTACATAAATCCAAGGCCCTTTTAATATTATCGATCACAATTTTATAATCTTTGAAAACGGGATTATTATATTTTTCAAGGTCAACCATTTCGTCTAAATCATTTTGAATGTAACCATCTTGACTTATTTCAATCCTTATTACAATTTTAGTTTTGCTTTCAAAGCCAGATTCCTCTAGGGCTCTTCTATAGCATAATTTTAGTTGTGATTGAATATTTATGGTTTCTCTAATTGATAATGTTGAGCCTTCTTTATCATCACTAATATTTTTAAAAGCTTTTAAATTCATTACTTTGAAAAAATCTTTTACATTATTTTTTTGATCACTTTTTTTGGAATTAGAGATTTCTTCATTTTCGGTTTTTTGTGTTTTTACTTCTTCTTTTTTAGAATTTTCGGCAATTTTTTTCGGAATTTTTGGTTTAATTTTTTCCTTCTTATTAGTTTTTAAAACCTCTTCTTGTGGAGCTTTAGAATCTTGCGATTGCTCTTCTTTTTTTTCTATTTTTTCAAGTGGTTTTTCTTCATTTTTTTCGGGATTTTGCATTTCTTCATTAATCGGTGGAGCACCCCTGCTATCAATGCTTATGACACTTACCATAACCTCTTGTTCGGTCTCAATTTCTTTTAAATCTTTTTTGACAAATGCAAAATAAATCGCCGAAAATAATAAGAAATGAATGAATAATGAATATAAGATATTTTTTATCATTTAAAAATTTATTTCTTATTTTTGATGCGTTTTCTTTCAAGTATTTTTGTATTTATTGCTTCGGAAGTTCGGTTACCAAAACAACTTGAGCAAAGCCCGCTAAGCTTATTGTTTTAACGACATCCATAACTTTGCCGTAATCTAAGGATTTATCGGCTCTTACAAAAATTTTGCGAGTAAAATTATTAGCCGAAATTTCTTTAAGACGCGATGTTAAAATACTCGATTTTATTGGATCATCTTGTAAAAAAATGGTGCCATCGGATTTAACGGAAACGGTTATTGTTTGTAATTTTTCTTCGTTAGCAGTTTCAACTCCCTGAGGTAAATTTATGTCGACAGAGCTTGTAAGCATTGGGGCCGCAACCATGAAGATTATTAGCAAAACTAGCAAAACATCAACAAAAGGTGTTATGTTGATTTCGCTAATAACCGCTCTTTTAGTGCCATTTTTTTTTGGTGAAGAAAATGCCATTTTTTGAATTATTCGTTATCGTTATTTTTTATCGTAAATAATTTATCGGATATTTTGCTTTGAAAATCAATGTTTTTTAACTGAATTGCGATTATTTGCTCAAGATCGTTTTTTACTTCCATTTTTACAAATTCAAATGGATCTAATTTAAAAATTAAACTAAATTCCCCGGCTTCTTTGCGATTTTTTTTCATCACCGAAACTTTAATTTCATTATTGCTTTTGGTAACGTTGGTTATTTCGACATCTTTAGCAGAAAATGAAATATTGGGGCGAGTAAGAAACGAAGCCGGAGTAGTGTTGGTGCTAAGTCTAGAAACTTCATCAAGTTCGATATCTTGATATGATAAAACGGCTCCATTGACCACAATTAAAACTTTGGGTTCCGCTAAATATTCAATGCGCATTTTGCCAGAAGAATCTTTGTTGCGGGATAAATAAAATTTTCCTTCAACGCTATTGCCATTGCTATTTTGAATAAATCGGCACGTTAAATTTTTAATATTATTTAGAAAAGTTTCAATTTCAGTTAACTCTTGCTGATATTGATTTAAAAATTTTGATTGAGCGAAAGATGATTCGGTTGTGGAGATGTAAAAAAAAACTATGCACAATTTAAGTGCATAGTTTTTTCTTATAAAATTTTTTAGTAAATTACACATCTTTGGAATAATATAATTTTTCATTTAACCCGCCTTCAGTTTTATCGACGATTAGAGTTATGGCGCTGTCGCCCGTAATATTGATGGTGGTGCGAACCATGTCTAAAACACGATCGACTCCAAGAATTACCACGATACCTTCGACGGGAATTCCGATCGAGCCAAGAACCATACTCATGAAGATTATTGAACCGCTAGGAATTCCAGCGGCACCGATTGAACCAAGTGTGCAAGTTAAAATTAGCATCATGTAATTTTGTAAGGTTAAGTCGATGCCAAATCCTTGCGCGAAAAATAAAGCGCAGATTCCGAGATAAATCGCCGTGCCATCCATGTTAATGCAAACACCAAGTGGCATTAAGAAGTTAGAGTTGGTTTTAGAAACCCCTAAACGATCTTGAAGCTGAGTCATGGCAGTTGGGAGCGTTGCTTTACTGCTACTAGTTGAGAAAGCTAGTGATTGAGTAAAGAATATTTTGCGGTAGAATGGAAATGGTGAAACTCTGGCGAAAAATGCAATCATAAATCCAAAAATCACATATTGAACAAAGCACGCCAATAAAACCGTAAATATTAAACGCGCTAGAGAACGAAGAATTTCAGGCCCTTGATCGGCGATCGAAAATGCCATATAACCAAAAACTCCAAGCGGAGCAAGTTTGATAATTATTTCGATAGTTCTGAAGAAAACGGCAGCTCCAGAATTTATAATATCTTTGAGTGGTTTGGCTTTTTCGCCAACCATATTAATAACAACGCCAAGGAAAATTGTAAAAACAATAATTTGAAGATATTTATCTTCAGCCATTGCTTTAATTGGGTTGGTTGGGATTAATTCGATTAAAAAATCTTTGGCAGATTTTTCGGTTTTAGCGACTGCGAGTGTGTCTGTGAAGGCTTTTCCATTGTCGACCTCGGATTGCTTGATGAGTTCTTGCATGTTAACGCCTTTTCCCGGCTCCAAAAAATGACCTGCGGTAATTCCGATGAGAACTGCAAAAACTGCGGTTAATATATATGCACTAAATCCTTTGATACCGACGCGAGTGAAATTACCTTCGCCACTAATTGAGGTTATACCAGAAAGAAGAGCGAAAAATATCAAAGGAACGATAACCATTTTGATAAGGTTCATGAATATTGTTCCGAAGATTTTTAACTCGCGAGCAACATCTTTTTCAAGAGTTATACCAGCGATAACGCCAAGAGATAGACCGATAAGAACTTGTTTCCAAAGTTTCATAAATTTATAATTTTTAGTTAAAAAATTCGATATTTCCGGAGCTTTCGCGCTCAACAAAGATCATAAGTGTTTATTTGTGAATTGAATTAATTCAAGCGAAATAAATTTATAGATGCTAAATTATTTTTAGTTTAAAATTTAAATCCAGTTTTTAATTCTTCATAAATTTTTATTTTAAATAACCTAACTTCATAAAATTTTAATGTCAAAATTTTTTTTTATAAATGTAAATTGAAATAAAATTTAATTAATGATTTGACTTTGAAAAATTCTTTTTTATTTTATAAAAAGTGAAAAATAAAAAAATGATAAGCAAGCTTTTTAAAGTTTTAACCAAATAAAACCATGAAAAAAATACTATTAACATTATCAACTATCCTTGCAATATTTTCAAATCAGCAAGAGGCTCTGAGTGGCACTAAATATACCAACATCGGAACGGGAGCCATTACGGGAGTTTATTACCCAGCTGGTGGAGCGATTTGTCGACTTTTGAATCGCGGAAGAAATGAACATGGAATTAGATGTTCCGTTGAATCAACTGGAGGTTCAGTTTCAAATCTTAACGCCATCAGAAATTCAGGAATTGAATTTGGAATTGCTCAATCCGATTGGCAATATAATGCTTATAATGGTTCAGGTTTTTTCGCTGATCAAAGTCCTTTTAAAGAATTGCGTTCAGTTTTTTCTCTTTACACCGAAACCTTTACTATAGCTGTTCTAGAAAAATCTGGAATTAAAACTCTCGATGATATCGTCGGTAAAAAAGTAAATTTTGGACCGCTTGGATCGGGTATGTATGCTACTATGGAAGTTTTAATGAGTGCTAAAAATTGGAAAAAAGAAACTTTTTCAACAATTTCTTATCTTCAACCTTCAGAACAGCCAACGGCTCTTTGTGAAGAAAAAATTGATGTGATGATTTACGCTGCGGGCAATCCAAATGGCGTTTTACAAGAAGCAACGCAATCATGTAAAGTTAAATTGATTCCGATTGATATTAAAACTGTTGATAAATTAATCGAGCTCAATCCTTATTACGTAAAAGCGGTTGTTCCGGGTGGAATGTATGCCAATAATCAAGAAGATATTCAAACTTTTGGAGTGAAAGCCAGCCTTGTTACTTCCGAAAAAATTTCGGATGATGTGGTTTATAACGTTACTCGTTCGGTTTTCGAAAATTTTGATAATTTTAAAACTCTTCATCCAGTATTTTCTTCGCTTAAAAAGGAAGAAATGGTCAATCAAGGAAACTCGGCTCCTATTCATAACGGGGCTTTGAAATACTATAAAGAAGCCAAATTGTTAAAATAATTCAATCATAATTTAAACTCAAAAATGATTGTTAATTTTAAATATTTATTATCATTTTTTTTGGTTATTATTTTGTTTTCATGTGCATCCTATAGACCAATTTTTGATAATAATAAAAAATTTATCGATGTCGGCTCGAAGATTGCCAATAAAGATTTCGAAAATTGCAAAGAAGATGCTGAAAATTATTTAAAAGAATATAAATTAAAAAAAGCCTCCAATGAAGCACGAAGAAAAGCCTTGATTGGCGGTTTGTTTGGCGGTTTGTGGGGTTTGGTTTCTGGCAATTCAACTCAATCAATTATTAGGGGGGTATTTGGTGGATCAATATTTGGAGGACTTTACGGTGGACTATCTTCGCTCGGTGAAGATAAAATTTCTCCCGATGAAACAAAAAAAAGATACATTACGCGATGTTTAAATCAAAAAGAATATGAAATAATTGGATGGTATTAAAATGACAAATATTTTTTCTTATCGAGGCATTATGCCAAATATTAGCGAGGCGTTATTTATTGCCCATAATTCAGTAATCACTGGCGACGTTAAAATCGCTAAAAATTCAAGCATTTGGTATGGCTGTGTGTTGCGAGGCGACGTCACTAAAATAACGATTGGCGAAAATACCAATATTCAAGATAATTGCGTTGTTCATGGGACGCGACCAAATCACGCTCAAAATAAAACTGGCTCGGAAGGTGCTCCAGTTGTGATTGGAAATGGTGTTACGATTGGGCATAGTGCCATTATTCACGCCTGCATCATTGAAGATAATGCTTTTGTCGGCATGGGTTCGATAATTATGGATTTAGCTAGAGTTGAAAAATATGGCATGTTGGCAGCGGGTGCAGTTTTAACGCCAAAAAAAATTGTAAAATCTGGTGAAATTTGGGCAGGAAATCCAGCTAAATTTTTTCGTCAAATGACGCAAATTGAAAAAGATTATATTAAAGTTTCATCACAGAATTATATCGAATTAGCTAATGAATATTGCCAGAAATAAACCCGCAACAAAAAACATTTTTTCTTTGTTAAAAAAAAATTATTTTAAGATTTTTTTAACAAGCATGTTTTTGATTTTTGCAACTTTCGCGATAGTTTTTTTGGTAATTTTTTATTGCGATATTTTCTATAAATTTAGCGATTTAGCCAAAGACCGAATTATTCAAACCCCACAATTAGCATTAATAATTACACCACTTTTATTTTGGATCTCAGCTTTTTTGTGTAAAAAATTTGCTTTTAACCCTTTCGGAAGCGGTCTCGACAATGTTACATTCGCCTTAAAAAAACTCGAAAAATATCCAAATAAATATAAAAAAATTGCTAATTTTATTGGATTTAAAATCGCCTTTATCACATTTGTGAGTTCATTAATATCAACTTATTCGGGCGGATCTCTTGGTCGCGAAGCACCTTCAATAATGATCGCCGTTAGTTTAATCGTAAGTAGTGCTTATTATTTACGTAAATTTTTGGTAAAAATTGCCTTAGAAATTTGGATATATGTTGGCTATGCGATCGGCTTGTTTATTGCCTTCAACGCTCCAATTGCTGGAATTATTTATGTTGTCGAAAAAATTATTAAAAACAAATGTAAAAATTATTCTAAAATTTTTATTTTAACATTTTTTGTGGTAATTATTTCAGCGCTTTTGTTAAATAATAGTTCGGCGATTTATCCAATTAAAAATGTCGATAAAATTAGCTTCGAATATTTTCATTATTTTATTTTTCTTACAATAGCTTGCAGTGCTTTATCATTTTTATTGTTAAATATTTGTAGATATTATTATAAAAAAATAATTATTATAAAAAGTAATAAATGGCATTTTTTTCCATTAATTCTTGGCTTAATAGTTGCGCTAATCGGCATTTATTTCGGAATTTATTCGGTCGGCGGTGGGATTAGAACTACTAATCAATTGATTGCAGAACCCACAATTTTTAGTTATAAAGAATTTGTCGGAAGATATTTATCGACAATTTTTACTTACATTACCGCAAGTGCTGGCGGTCTAGTCGCTCCATCGATTACAATGGGAGCAGTCGCCGGCTCAATTTACGCTTCTTTTTTTGAAAATATTCCTCCATTATTTTTTGTAATAATTGGAATGACGGCGTTTTTATCGCCGATTTTAAATGTTCCAATCACTTCGGCAATTGTTATCGTTGAATCAACAAAAATTGATTATTCAAATTTTATTATTTTGGTAATTATTTCCTTAATTTCCTTTTTTCTAAATATTATTCTTCAAAAAATATATTCCAAAATTCGTGTTAAATTATTTAAACCAACAACAAATTAATCAAATATTTCAACTGGCGATTGAGGTCGGAGAAGTTTCCAAACGGGCTTTTTTATCCAAGAATTTTGAAATTTTTAATAAAAATGATGGTTCAAAAGTTTCGTCAACTGATATTAAAATAAGTAAAATAATTCAACAAAAAATTTCACAAATTGCCCCAAATATTCCGATAATTTGCGAAGAAGGCGAGCTTCGCGATGTTGTTGATGAGATGTTTTTTTTAATCGATCCAATTGACGGCACTTCGAGTTTTATTAATAATAATGTTGAATTTTGCATAAATATTGCTCTAATTAAAAATCGCAAACCAATTTTTGGATTGATCTACGCCCCTTTGTTTGAAGGCGGGAAGATGATTTATAACAATCAACAAAATCAGTTAGTTTTTTATAATCATCATGAAAATAAAAATTTTATACTAAATAAAAATTTATTTAACAAAAATTATTTGAGTATAATCACAAGCTCCAGAACTAAAGATGAGGATGTTAAAAATTATGTTCAAAAATTTTATCCGCAATTGATTGATAATTATCAAGTCGAAAAATTATCTTCGGCAATTAAATTTTTTAGAATAATCGAAGGCGAGGCCAATCTTTACTTGCATTTTCGCAAGTCGATGGAGTGGGATACGGCTTCTGGTCATATTTTGATTGATTTATTTGGTGCAAATCTTAAAACATTAAAATATTATGATTCGGAGTTTTTTTTGGGCGAAGAGTTGCAATATAAAAAAAATAATTTTATTAATGGTGCATTCGTTATTGTTAAATAATTTTTTATAAAATGGTTAGAAAATTTAGTTTAAATTGTAAGGTTGGAACAGCGGAAATGGCACTTAATTTTTATGTCGGCGAGCCACAAGAAACATCGCATCCGATCGGTTATCAAATGAAATATTTAAGTCAAAAAGGCGTCACCGTTCCCGAAAATGTTGTTAATTCAATGGCTTCTTTAAACGAGATCGCCAAAAGAAATCGCATTCCCTTTGAAGAATTAATTCAATATGTTAGCGATGAATTAAATTCCGAAGATTTGGTTAAAGATGCCTTTAATAAATTTAATCAAATTAGTCGATCAATTGAAGAAGAAAAAAACAAAAAAAATAACAATTCTAGCGCCAATAATTAATGAATTTTAAATTATGAAAACAAAAAAAATTGTAGTTTTATGTGGCGGATGGAATTCGGAAAGAGAGGTTTCTTTGCGTTCAGGCGAGGGCGTTTATCAAGCTTTGATAAAGCTTGGATATAATGCTGAAAAAGTTGATTTTTCTCATCAAATTTTTGAAGATTTAAAACGAATTAAACCCGATATTGTTTTTAACGCGCTTCATGGGCAATATGGAGAAGATGGACGAATCCAAGGCGTTCTCGATATTCTTGAAATACCTTATACTCACTCCGGCTTGATCGCTTCGGCAATTTGCATGGATAAAATTTTAACGCGTAAAGTTTGTTCGCTGGAAAATGTTGCCTCTCCAAAATATAAAATTTTAAATAAGGGTGAAGATGAAGAAAATGAGAAAAAAATTTTTGAAATTGGCAAGCCATTCGTAATCAAGCCTATCAACGAAGGATCGAGTGTCGGAGTTGAGATAATTTTGCCCAATTCCAAATTTGATTTTAGTGAATTTAAGTGGCAATATGGCGATCAAATGATTCTCGAAAATTATTTAGCGGGGCAAGAAATTCATGTGGCGATTATGGATGGCAAAGCTCTTGGTGCTATAGAAGTGCGTCCTCACGGCTTGTTTTACGATTATAATTGCAAATACATTGCGGGAATGACCGATTATATTATGCCCGCTGAAATTTCTGCCGAAAAATATGAAGAAGTTTTAAAGCTTAGCGAAGCTTGTTATAAAGCCATTGGTTGTCGCGGAATTAGTCGTGTTGATTTTATTTTAAATAATAAAAATTTTGGTGATAATTTATTCCATTTGCTTGAAATAAATACTCATCCGGGATTTACTCCCACTTCACTCGTTCCTAAAATCGCCAAACATGTCGGAGTTCAATTTGAAGATGTTGTTGAATTTTTAATTAAAACTGCAAAATGTGGGTAAAAAATTTTCAGCAAAATATTAAAAATTTTTTTCTAACCAATTCACTTTGGCGAAAAATTAAAAATATTAATAACGGTTTTATAAAACCCATTTTGTTAAGATTTTTTTTAGGATTAATTGCCATAATTTTTATTTCGCTATTCGCAATAAAAATTTACAACCCCAAGCTTTCGGACCGAATAAAAAATAAGAGCGCAAATTATTTTTATCAATATTTTCAGCTCGATAATTTTAAATTTTCTGCGATAAATATTTCGGGAAATAAAAGAGTTTCAAATGAAGAAATTATTGAAATTATTAAAAAATTTGAACGCGAAAAAGGCTCTTTAATATTTGGAAAACGTGACAATATTGACCTAATTCCGTTAATGCAAAATTTAATCGATGATTTGAAATCAAAATTAAATTGGATCGATAAAGTTAGAATTAAAAGACTTATGCCCGATATTCTAAATGTTGAAATTGAAGAATATCAACCATTCGCAATTTGGATTAATGATGATAAAAAATTTATTATTGATAAAGAGGGTAATTCAATTCCCTTTCTCGACGAATATGAAAAAAACGAAGAATTTAAAAATATGATAATTTTGTCGGGACGCGGTGCTAATCAAAATGCCAAATCCTTATTCAATATTTTAGTGATTAATTCCGAAATTACTCAAGATATTTATTCGGCAAATTGGGTTGGCAATAGGCGTTGGGATATTCGTTTTTTCGATGGCTTGTTAGTCAAATTGCCAGAAATTGAAATTTCTGATGCGTGGAAAGATTTAATAAAAATATATTCAAAATCAAAAAATGATAAGGCGATCAAGTCAATAGATTTAAGGGTTGGGGGGAAGATTTATCTGCAGTATTATGACAAAAAATCTCCCGATTCGCACAAAATCTAACTTTTGCTTTAAATTTCGTCGTTATTTAGTTTTTTTAGCTCGGGCGTGTATGTTTCGTCGATTAAATTTGCGGACGCAAATTTAGGGAAAAGTTGAATCGCTTCACGGCGAGTAAATCGCCGTATCCGCGATGAGATTTGGGTTTTTTGATTTTCTATGCTGATAAACGTTTCATCTTTTTCTTCGAAAAAGATTCACGACTGGGACCGCGTCGCCTTCGCTCCTTGTCCCGTTATTTGCTAAAAATAGCCGTTTAGGCTATTTTTTTTACGCGAAGAACCCGCGATGAGATTTGGGTTTTTTGATTTTCTATGCTGATAAACGTTTCATCTTTTTCTTCGAAAAAGATTCACGACTGGGACCGCGTCGCCTTCGCTCCTTGTCCCGTTATT
>SYAR01000012.1 GCA_005787525.1 Rickettsiales bacterium | reverse complement strand
GAAGTTTTTTTGTTTATTTTTTGAGAAAAATTTATATTTTATGGATAAATATCTCCTCAGCCCATCCCCTCTCCCCACAAGTGGGGAGAGGGGATTAGACTTGCACACCTACAAACTCGGAAAAGCTTCAGGCTGTAGCTCCCCCCTTGAGGGTTATTTGCGTTAAAAAAATAGCCTAAACGGCTATTTTTAGCAAATAACGGGCTAAAATGTTTTAACGGTAGTTAAAACTTTTAGCCGTGGGGGGTCAAAAAGCTTATATAATAAAAGCTCTCGAACCAAGGGAAAAATTTTTAATATAAATTTATAAAAAAGACGATTTCTTGATTTAACTTTTAAACTAAAAAATATTTCAATTTTTCTTAAGAAAACCATACAAAAATTACAAAAATAACTTAAAAAATCACCAATTTTTTTTTAAAAAATTGGGAAATTTGTTGATTAAAAACAAAATCAAGAAATTGTATTTTTGGAATTTTTTTTGATTTAATTTTTGAGTTAACCTTAAATCCATTCTTGCTGTGAGTTTTTGACCCCCCCACGGCTCCGCGAATTTAACTACCGTTAAATTCTCTCTCGCCTCTCTTCGCTAAAAATAGCCATTTAGGCTATTTTTTTAACGCGAAGAGCCCTCAAGGGGGGAGCTAGAGCCCGTATGCGTTGTAAGTGTATTATAAATTTGTAGGTTTGTAAGGGGGATTAGATGGATTAATTTTTTGCAATAAATAGAAAATCTAAGAAGGAAGTAGATCGATTTTTTTATTCCAAAAAGAAATATTGAAGAGAATTTTGAATTTATTTTTTGAAAAAAATCATCGCCGTCATCCCCTCTCCTCACTTGCGGGGAGAGGGTGAGGGTGAGGGATTTTTTGTTTAAAAAAATGGAAAATTTGTTACAAAAAAGTAACCTGGTACCTTTTTCTAATAATAATCTCAACACTTACGGAATAATAACCCTCCCGCTTTTCGGGCTTACACACCTACAAACTCTTAAAAACCTTCGGGCTTAGCTCTCCCCTTGGGGGCTCTTCGCGTTAAAAAAATAGCCTAAACGGCTATTTTTAGCGAAGAGGGGCGAGCGATTGCAACGTTAGTTGCGATTTGGGAGCCGTGAGGGGTCAAAAAACAACAGCGACAACGGGATTGAGGTTATCTCAAAAACTAAAACAAAAAAAATTCCAAAGATGGCGATTTCTTGATTTTAACTTTAATCCACAAATTTATAAATTTTTTAAACAAAAATTGATGATTTTTTAGGTTATTTTTGTAATTTTTTAATGAATTTTTTACTAAAAATCGGAATATTTTTTAGTTTAAAACAAAATCAAGAAATCGCCATCTTTGGAATTTTTTTGTTTTAGTTTTTCTAATCCCCCTCTCCGCATCGCCAACAAGTTGGCTCTGCGACTCTCCCGCAAGGGGAGAGTGATAACCCCGTTAGTTTGACGAGTATTTTTACTAAATTTAGGGGTGTAAAGCTTTTCGGGAGGGTAAAATTTTTTGCAAGAAAATTTTGGGAGGGGGTGAAAAAAGTAACTAAAATTATTAATATTTTTTTAAAGCAAAAAATGGTGAAGCTTGCGAGCTATTATTTATAGAAATAGCTTCATAATTTTTAGCAATTTCCATTAAACTAAAATCATTTTTTAAAGCATCTGCGATTTTTCTTTTAGAAATAATTGGAACCGCATAAAAACTATATCCTCTATGTTCGCGCTTTGTTAAATTATTTATCAAAAGCCTTTCAATTTTTTTATTGTCGTCAAAATTAGTAACATAACATCCATATCCATATTCATATTCACCAAGAGAATTGAGACGACCCCAAACATCTGGATTCATTCCAATTCTTTCAATATTAATTGGATCGAAACCGAAACCTAAAACATATAAATATGCACATTTAATTAATTTACACTCACCATTTTGCCTTTCATTTTCTATTAAATTAATATTCGTCGAATATTTTTCCTGATTAATAAAAGCGTCTTTTAAAATTTCATTATGATTTAGAAATTTACCGCGACCCAAACAATGATCACCTTTAATTAAATCAAAATCGCAATTAAAGGGATCGTCAATCGAACCATAAACATGATTAATGGTTTGAAAAATTATTCTCTTCGCACTTTCTAATTGCACTTCTTCACCACTAACAAAAACATTATTTTTTAAAAATTCATATAAAAATTTTTCTAATGATAAATCATAATTAAAGGTAATAATTCTTATTTTTTTCGATAATTCAATTATCATTTCCAATTTTTCTTCAGGCTTTTTAAAACCAACATCCGCGGGGAAAAATAATGGCAATAAATTGCCATACCACGAGGAACTTAAATCAGTTTTATATTGCTTTAAAACTGCTCCAATCAAGGATTTAGCAACTATTTGCATTTTCTTATCAGCAATTCTCGTAGTATAAAAATCAATACTAGTTGCACAGCTTTTTTTCAAATTTTCAGCAAAATCTTTAACTTTTATCAAAAAATCTTTCAAGTCTTTTGTAGCTATATTTACTTCATTTTCTAATTTGGGAAATTCATGATCATCGATTAATTGTCTTAGTGAATCTTCACTAAACCCATCGATTAATTTTACTAACGGATTTTTTCCTCGCGAATCCACAAAAAGATCTTTTCTATCAATCCAAGTTGGAAAGTACGCAATAATTCCCAATAAATCACTACCCAAAGGATAGCCCGAACTAGCTCCAGCTCCCAAAACTATTTGCCTTAAAACTTGCGAATCATTATTGCTCATAATCAGATTATTTAATTTGAAATTTTTGGTTTTACGAAAATATAATATGATTATCTCAAACTTCAAATCATACCTAGACCTCTCAAATAAACCTCTAATTGCCTTATTTTAATCACCAAGCCACCCCTACATATCAGAAACTTGCGGAGTATTATTGTTGTTGTTAATTACTTGTATCTCATTATATAAAGTTTTATCGGTTGCAATTGCCCATTTTTTTGACAAATATTCCGTCACGTCAAATCTTTCTTTTTCGGTTAAATTTCTATCATAAATAATTATTTCACCAATATTGCCATTATAATATTCGGTTTGTTTTTGAGCAATCCGAGCCTTGCTATATGAAGCTAATGGAGTTTTTTTATTATAATCCGAAGCTAGAATTAAGTTATTAATCCAATAAATAAATCCATATTCACTGGTGAAAATTATATTATGAATATTCGGTTGATTATTTTTCGAAAAAGTAAATTCTGAAAATAGATTCGTTTGTGAATTAAAATTGCTATATCTTATTTTATCATTTCCATAATATCCAAAATTAAGTAGATGCGAAGTCGAGATTAGAGCCCCTTCAATTAAACCCCCGATAAAGCTACAATTTTTAAGAGAAGCACAATCCTTCTTCTTTTCTACCACAAAAATAGTGTAATTTTTGCCGATTAAAAAATTTCCACTAAATTCAAGAAAATCATTAGTGCCATCAAAATATAGAGAGTGAATATTGTTGATAGAATTTTTTTGAAAAACGGGCTGGTAATCTGAATTAGCTTGCACTGAATGATTTTTTTCTAAGGATAAATCCTTCCACTTTGATATTTTGATATTATTGTCAATTTCAATTTTATCTTTAAAATCAGAATCAATACTATAAACATTACTTGAAACCGAGTCAAACCAAAGCATTAAATCAGGAATTCTTCTTACTCTTGAATTTTGAGTGAGACTTTTAGCGCTACTTACTCTGGAGTCGTAATATAAATCCAATCCAGATGAAATTCCCAAAATTAAAATCCCAATTATTAATAATACCATAGAGATTTCGATTAGAGAAAATGCTTTTAAAAGTTTTTTTCTTGTCATTTAAATTAATTTCACAATTTTGAAAGAGCTTGTTTTTTTGTATCTTATACTCTTTTTTGCCACAAAATGTCAATTGATAATTTGATGCTCAGATCTTTGTGATCATAGGTTAAAAATTCCAAACAAAATTTGATAAGAAAACTAAAGAAGCTTATTTAGATTGAAGTGCTAAAAAAAGAAGAAATCTAGTTAATTTTCACTTCCTCATTAACCCTATTAATTCTCGTATTATTTTAGTTAAAATCTTTTCAAATTCTTGTTAAAAGCACGATTTAATTATGAAGATATTCTTTTTTAGTTATATAAACTTATTAAGTTTTCTTAACTAAAAAATATTTAAAGATGCAAAATTTATCGACGTCAAAAACGCAATGTTCGCTGGAAAAAAAACGTCGATTAAATTCTCGATTTGCCGAGGATAAAAGCCCTTTTGCAGTAATTAGAAAAATTATTTTTACCCAACCTATTTACCAAGAAAATTTTAACACAATTGGAGGATATTTTGGTCGTGCTAACGCAACGGAAGATTATTTTAGTCGTGCTAACGCAACGGAAGATTATTTTAGTCGTGCTAACGCAACGAGAGATTATTTTAGTCGTGCTAACGCAACGAGAGATTATTTTAGTCGTGCTAACGCAACGAGAGATTATTTTAGTCGTGCTAACGCAACGACGGGAAACCATTTAGCTCCGGTTTTTTTCTTCATCGAAAATAATGATTTGGAAAATTTAGAAATCTTAATTGAAGCCTATCCCGAGGTTTTGGAACAAAAAAAAGATGGCAACTTAACTCCAATTTTTTTCGCCATTCAACAAAATAATTTGGAGGCACTGAAGATCATAATCGCAATTAATTCTGATATTTTAGAACAAATTTATGAATATAATTTAACTCCGATTTTTTTTGCCATCGAAAATAATAAATTTGAAGCCGTAAAAGCTATAATTGAAGCCTGTCCCGAGGTATTAGAACAAAAGCTCGAAGATGATTTAACTCCAATTTTTTTTGCCATCGAATATAATAATTTACCAGTTTTAAAAATTATAATTGAAAGCGATCCTAAAACCTTAGAACAGATTTATGAGGGAAATTTAACACCGATTTTTTGGACAATATATGAGGCAAATATTGAAGCTATAAAAACCATAATTGAAACTTATCCAAACATTCTTGAGCAAGAAGATGAGAATAAAAATATTCCAATTATTAAAATTATTGAATTATATGATGACAATCCTTCGAGACAAAATAAAAATCTTTTGCAAAATATTTTTGAAATACAATTTAAAATAAAATTAAATGATGATAATATTGGAAATCTTGTTAATTTTGTTAGAAACTTTCAGCTATTGAAGCTTATCTATGAAGACTCGGGACAGGTTTTAAAAGAAAATAGTTTAAAGAAAATTCTTAGTTCTGTAATTATTTTTGATCATGATGAAGAAGATAATTTGACCACAAAACTCATTTCCATTTATCAAAAAATATGCCAAGAAGAAATCGATGAAATAACTTTTTTTAATAAAAATGGCGAGAAAAATAGCCTTCATATTTTTAATTCGGACATGAAAGATCACTCATCATATTTTATATTTCACGTTAATAAAAAAAATAAATTAACGGCGATAAGTTATTGCGACGGCAATGAAGTTTACGATGAAAGAAAAATCGAATCGACAGAATATATTTATGGCGCTACAACCTACATATTAAAGACTCAAGAGGATTTTTCTAGAGATGAAAAGAAAAAATATATTAAGAAAAATTTTCAAGAAAAAGATTTCGATAATTTATGTGAAAAAATTAGTGAAATTAATTGCTTAGAAACAATTTATTCAATTCCAACCAAGGCACAAATAAAAGAAAATTGCACTTTCAAAAGCGTTAATGTTTTAGTTCGTTTTTTATTAGAATATCAATATCAAGAAAAAATTTTTAACTTTGATTTTGAAAATTCAAGACCGAGTGGAATTGGGCACGAAGCTTACAAAAAACTGAAAGAAAAGCTGGTTCAAAATGCCAGCGAAAATCTTATTTTAAGCGCCGAAAAACTTGGCGAAGATTTTTGTAATCAAGTTAAACTTTCTGAAAATATTAAGAATTTTTTAGAAAAAAGTTCAACCAAAGAAATGCCCGCAACAAGATTTTCCCAAAGTTCCATTGAAAAACTTTCAAATTTTTTAACTCCAAATGGCACAAATTTAGTTTGTTGAGTTAAAAAATAATCTTTATACGCTAGAACAAAAGGCTTCGTAATCGAATTTAAAGTCGAATTAATTTGCTAACATTTTAAAAATAATCCAATAAAAAACCCATATCAACTTTTGATTGATATGGGTTAATTTTAATATTCTTAGAATTTAGAATTTACTAGAACATTCCGCCACCAGGCATTCCAGCAGGAGCTCCGCCATGTGAATGAGAATTTTCTTCTTTCTTCTCGATGATAGCACATTCAGTTGTGATTAACAAACCGGCAATCGATGACGCATCTTGTAAAGCGGTGCGAACCACTTTAGTTGGGTCAACGATACCAGCTTTAAACATGTCGCCATATTTATTGTTTTGAGCATCATAACCGTAAGAAGCATCAGCTTTTGAAAGCACTTCATTAGCAACAACCGCGCCATCAAAACCAGCATTTTCAGCGATTTGACGAATTGGTGATTGCACAACTTTTTTAACAATATTGATACCAACATTTTGTTCTTCATTGGCACCTTTAATTTTTTCAAGAACGCGACCAGCATATAATAAAGCCGAACCACCACCAGCAACAATACCTTCTTGCATTGCGGCACGAGTAGCGGCCAAAGCATCGTCAACGCGATCTTTTTTCTCTTTAACTTCAACTTCAGTAGCACCGCCGACTTTGATAATAGCGACACCGCCCGAAAGTTTAGCTAATCTTTCTTGTAATTTTTCACGATCATAATCAGAAGTAGTTTCTTCGATTTGTGATTTGATTGAAGCGCAACGAGCTTTGACATCAGTTGATTTTCCAGAGCCATCAACGATGGTAGTATTTTCTTTATCAACGATAATTCTTTTAGCTTGACCAAGTTGTTTAATGCCAACATTTTCAAGTTTCATGCCTAAATCTTCAGAGATTAATTGACCACCAGTTAGAACTGCGATATCTTCCATGATTGATTTACGACGATCGCCGAATCCTGGTGCTTTCACTGCACAAACTTTCAATCCACCACGTAAGCGGTTGACAACCAAAGCCGCAAGAGCTTCGCCTTCAACATCTTCAGCGATAATCAAAAGTGGACGACCTGATTGAACTACAGCCTCAAGCATTGGAACCATTGGTTGTAAATTTGAGATTTTTTTCTCGAACAACAAAATCAAAGCATTTTCCATTTCGACAGCCATTTTGTCGGCGTTAGTTACGAAATATGGCGATAAATATCCGCGATCAAATTTCATACCTTCAACGACATCAACTTCGAATTCCAAACCTTTGGCTTCTTCAACAGTAATTGGGCTATCAGGACCAACTTTTTGTACCGCATCAGCAATTTTATTACCGACCTCAGCATCACCATTAGCAGAAATGGTAGCAACTTGGGCAATTTCTTCTTTGTTGCTAACTTTTTTGCTCATTTTACCGAGTTCTTTAACTACCGCTTCCACGGCGATATCGATACCGCGCTTCAAATCCATTGGATTGATTCCGGCAGCGACCGATTTAATTCCTTCACGAACTATTGATTGTGCTAAAACCGTTGATGTTGTAGTTCCATCACCAGCAATATCATTAGTTTTTGAAGCAACTTCTTTGATCATTTGCGCACCTAAATTTTGAAATTTGTCAGCGAGATCAATTTCTTTGGCAACAGTAACGCCATCTTTAGTAATTCTTGGCGCACCGAATGATTTTTCAATTACAACATTACGTCCTTTGGGACCTAATGTTACTTTAACAGCATTGGCAATGATATCAACACCTTCAACGATTTTGGTGCGCGCATCAGTTGCAAATAAAATTTCTTTTGCAGACATATTTTCTCCGATTTTGATTAATTATTTTGTTTTTTTAACGATTGCTAAAATGTCAGTTTCTTTAATAATGATAAGCTCTTTGCCATCAATTTTAACTTCAGTGCCACCCCATTTTGCGAACAAAATGTGATCACCTTTTTTTACATCTAGAGGAATTTTTTTTCCGTTATCATCACGATTTCCTTCACCAACCGCAACAACTTTTCCTTCAGCCGGTTTTTCTTTCGCAGTATCTGGTATAATGATGCCTCCAGCAGTTTTGCTTTCAGCTTCGACGCGCTCAACAAGAACGCCATTATGAAGAGGAATTATTTCCATATTTTAAAAATTAATGTTAAAAGGATTTGAAGTAAAAATTAAATTTTATCGATTTTGTTTTGAGATAAATTAAATCGATATAAACAAACTAGTTTAAAATAAATTTCTTACAAGTCTTTATGAAAAAAATTTATTTTCCTAAAAGATTATTAAGTTTTCCTTCGGCTTCAAGAGCATATAAATCATCACATCCACCGACATGAAAATCGCCAATAAAAATTTGTGGAACCGTCATTCTGCCGTTGGATTTTTTTATCATCTCTTCTCGCAATTGATCGGAGGTGATTTTTACTTCTTCGAATTCAACGCCTTTTCTTTGAAAAAGATTTTTGGCTTTAGTGCAATAAGGGCAAATATCTTTGCTATAAATTAAAATTTTTTTCATAAATTATCTTGAATTATTTGGACGATTTGAAGGTGCCCCACTCTGCTCCATGCCGTAAGAGTAAGTAGGCGGGACGTAATATTGGTCAACATCATATTGTGGATAATAAGGCGAAGGTGGAATCGCATAAGGGTTTGAATAAAATCTCGAGCCAGCATTTGGATAAACCTGATAAGGAGCGACTGTTCCGTAGGTTTGCGGATAATATTGTTGTTGCGGTTGTTGCTGATATTGCGGTGGATATTGTTGTTGAGGCAGTTGATATTGCTGTTGTGGATAAGCTGGAGCTCCGCCTCCTTGCGGATAAGTCCCCCCTCCCATCGCTCCCTGAGCTTGGCGATAAAAATAATCAGGAGCAACTTTTTGCTGTCCTTGCATCGGCATAGAGCCTTGATCAAAGCCGACCGAATTGTATAGATTATCATTGTCATATTTATCGCTTACACAACTTGATAGGCTCGCGACATTCAACAATAAAACAAGAAACAAAATAATTTTATTTTTAATATTTATTACTCGCTGGAGAATTTTGAATTCCCTCGGTGTTATAGTAGTTGGTTGGCGGGACATAATATTGATCCGAGTCATAAAATGGCGGAGCATATTGCTGTGGAAAAGCATAGGGATTGATATAAGCTCGCGAATTTGGTTGATAAGGTTGATATTGCTGTATCGGAGCATATTGATTTTGATATTGATAAGGTGTTTTATAATTTCCGTAATATTGATCTTGCTTAGAGGCACAAGAATAAATAACGCTACAAATTATGATTAAAAAATATTTAAACATTTCTAAAAAAAATTAATTTTTTAACCATTTTATTAATAAAATAAAACAAAAAAACTAAATTATTCTATTAATTTTTTTAAATTTGCTGTTAAAATATATTTTTACAAATCTAATTTCAAGATATATTAATAATAAACTTATACAATATCTTTTTTAAAAAATATGACACAAAAAAATGATGAAAAATTTATTAATTTAGCTTTAAATTTATCGCGAAAAAATGTCGGCATAACCAACGAAAATCCTTCGGTTGGTTGCGTTATCGTCAAAGATAATATCATAATTTCAACCGGAATTACCGCCAAAAACGGTCGCCCTCACGCCGAAATTGAAGCGATAAATAAAATTTCAGATAAAAAAATTTTGGAAGGAGCAACTCTCTATGTAAGCTTGGAGCCCTGTAGTCATTTTGGCAAAACCTCACCTTGCGTTGAAGAAATTATTAAAAATAAATTTAATCGAGTTGTAATTTGCACAATTGATCCCGACGCTAGAGTTTACGGAAATGGCGTAAAAATTTTACAAAAATCTGGCATAAAAGTTGAAGTTGGAATTGGCAAAAAAGAAGCTCAAAATATCAATCGTGCTTTTTTTAAATCTAAATTAGAAAATAAACCTTTCGTAACTTTAAAAATCGCTACTTCACTTGACGGCAAAATCGCCACCAAAAATTTTCAAAGTAAATGGATTACGTCGGAAAATTCACGAAAATTTGGCAATTTTTTACGCGCAAAAAATCAGGCGATTTTGGTTGGAGCAAATACGGTGCGAATCGACAATCCAAGCCTTGATTGCCGGATTTTAGGACTCGAAGAATATTCGCCACTAAAAATTATAATTTGCAAAAATTTAGATTTCACTTTCGACGAAAATATTTTTACCAAAAATCCACAAATTGCCACAATAATTTTATGCCCGGAATCACAAAAAAATCATCCAAATTTAGCAAAATTTTTACAAAAAAATTCCCAAAATTTAGCAATTTTTTGCGAAGAAATTAACAATAAAATTGATTTGAAAAATGCTTTAAAAAAACTCAATGAAATTGGAATTAATTCAATCTTAATTGAAGGCGGAAGTTCAATAATTACGCAATTTTTGCAACAAAATTTAGTTGATGAATTGATTTGGATTCAAGCTGGAATTATTATCGGCAATGATGGCATAGAAGCGGTCGGAAAGCTTGGAATTAAAGACTTAAATCATGCAATTAACAATTTTCAATTACAAAAATTTTGGCAAAGCGATAATGATTTGATTAGAGTTTTTGAGAAAATATAATTAAAATTCAATTCAAATTTATCGCCCATTTTTTGGACAAATATTTTTCAATATCGCCCCGCTCTTTATCGTCAAGATTTCTTGAAAAATAAATAAACTCCCCCAAATATCCCCTTGGAGCAAGATAGGTTTGGGCACTCCCATTAACAACATAAGAGCCAGAAAAACTCGTTGAATATTCGACGCCATTGCGATATAATTTTGAGTTAATTCCATCAAAAACAAATGTCACTATAATTGGAACTTCAGATGATTTTATAACCGCCGACGATCCTTGCCAACCACCACCGCTTCCAAGCATATAATTTAAAGATTGAATATTATTGGTAAGTTTTTGAACCAATAACGAATAGCCAGTTAACCCCACTCTAGAATATAAAACAAAGTTGAAAGGGCCTCCACCAAGATTATCATGATTCATGACCAAGAAAGTTGTGAATTTTAAGGTATTTAATCTCGAGGAGTAGGAATATGTATTAAAAGAATCGGTGTTATCAAATTTTAAAGCAGGAACAGAATTTATACCAATTTTCGTGTAAGTAGGCTGATTATCTAAAACATTATTTCTAAAAATATTGAAACGATTTGCTGATATTAATTTTGGATTTATGTCGCGCCACAAGCCAATTTTGGCTCCATCCGCTGGGTCACTTGCAAGATTAACATAGGGATCAGTGCCCGTAGCAAAGCTTTCGTCTGAAGTGGTTTCGAGCCACAGCTCAAGATCTTCAATGCGACCTACTCGACTATTTTTTGTTAAATTTTTGGCAGTTATAAAACGATAATCAGCATATAAATCAATACCTTGGGATATTCCAGCTATTAGAATTCCTATAATCAAAATAACTACAGAAACTTCAATTAGGGAGAAAGCTAGTTTATGATTTTTTATTATATATTTTTTATTATTGTTATGATTATGATTCATGATTTTAAATATTACCTTAATGAAATAATTGTTTATGTTATTAAATGTAATATTGGTATCGTAAGCAAAATCTTGAAAACGCAAATAAAAGTATTTTATTCAGAAATTTTTTCTTTCTTTTTGCGCGGTTTTTTTGGAGCATTTTCGGCTTCAGAATTTTCTTCTTGAGAAGTTTCGTTTTCTTCTTTAGCTTTAGCTGGTTTTTTTGGATTTAACATAGCAAGTGCCTCAGATTCACTGCGACTAACCACCAATTTAACAGTGATTGATAAATCAGAGTGAATTGCCAATTTAGCTTCGTAAATACCGGTTTCTTTGATAGGTTTATTTAAGAAAATTGAGCTTTTAACAACTAATTTTTCACCAATTAATTCGTTAATTTTATTAGCAATTAAAGATGAGTTAACTGAACCATATAATCTGCCATCATCCGAAGCATTTTCAATAATTATAACATTTTTTCCTTCGGTTAGAGCCTTGATTTTAGAAGCTCCCTCTAATCTTTTAACACTTTCTTGTTCGAACACGTGTTTTTTTCCTTCAAATGCTTTATAGTTTTCTTCACTAAAGCAAATTGCTTTTTTATTTGGGATTAAGAAATTTTTAGCGTAACCATTTTTAACGACAACTACGTCGCCAATTTTGCCAAGCTTTGGTAATGCATCAATAAGGATAACTTTCATTTTATAAATTAGTTAGAAGTTGCGTCTTTTTTAATTGGAGAAATCAAAGCTAAATTGCGAGCTCTTTTAATAGCTTGGGCAATTGCTCTTTGTTTTTTAATTTCAACATTAGTGATTCTGCTTGGAATAATTTTTCCACGCTCTGAAATAAATTTGTTGAGTAATTTTAAATTTTTGTAATCGATTTCTGAAATGTCGATATCGCGAAGTGGGCAGGTTTTTTTCTTGCGAATAAAAACACTTTGATTAACCAAAGAGACTTTAACAAAACCCTCTTCATTTTCGGTGTTGTTATTGTTGTTAAAATTGTTATTATTATTATTGTTGTTTTTGTTTTGTAACATATTGGCTCCTAAGCATCAAATTGGAATTGATCAATAACTAAATCGAGCTTAGATGGCTCTTTTTTAGTGGCGATTTTGCCAGCTTTATAATCTTTGGCGTTAGCTGATTGGAACATATAAGATTCATCCTTATGCTCCTCAACCAAAAAAGTTGCAGTTCTGATTACGTCTTCATTAAAACCCATTACACGTTTTAATTCAGCAACCGCAGGATATTCAGAATTTATTTTTAAAAGAATATAATGACCACGGCTATTTTTTTTGACTTTAAATGACAAATTTCTTAGACCCCAATATTCTTTTTCAACTTTGCCATTGGCATCTGTGATAATTTTTGTGAATTTGTTGCTTAAAGCATCAACATCCTCAGCAGTTAGATCTTGTCTAGCGATAAATACGGTTTCGTATAAAGACATAATATTAAATTAAATTTATGATTTTAAAAATCTTAAACTTGAACAATGAACCCTAGAAAATCTAGGCTAAATCAGGAAAACTAAATCTAAAATTTACTTTAGAAAACTAGCTTAAAAAGATAAATCAAGTTAAGAGGTTGAATATTTTATTTACAAAAACTTTTATTTGCAACATAAACTTTAAAAATTTTAACAAGCTCTAAAAATTCTAGTTTTTTTCCATAAAAAACTTAAAAAAATTATTCTAGTAAAAAAAATTAATGACAATAAAATTATGGCGAAGATAACACTTAAAATCAAACCAATTTTATCATTTTTATGCAAATTTTAAATCGCAAAGCTCATTTTAATTACGAAATTACCGAAGAAATTGAAGCGGGAATGATATTACTTGGAAGCGAAGTGAAATCATTGCGAGAAGGCAAAGCAAGCATCACCGAGGCATATATCGTTGAGAAAAAAAATGAATTAATTTTAATAAATTCCAACATTAGCGAATATAAAGGCGCCAATCGTTTCAACCATCTTCCCAAACGCGATCGCAAACTTTTATTACATAAAAAACAATTAAGTAAAATTATTGGAAAACTTGATACTCAAGGTTTTAGTGCCATACCGATTAAAATTTTTTTTAATAAAAAAAATTTGGCTAAAATTATTATAGGTCTCGGCAAAGGCAAAAAATTATATGACAAACGCGAAACCATCAAAAAACGTGACGAAAATCGTCGTTTACAAAGAGAAGATTATTAAATAATTATGTCAAAAATAAACCCACATTATATCTTGCTGGAACCACTTAAAAGCCTTGATAGAGTAGCTCAAACTCTCAGTTTATATTTATCAAAATTAATCGGTGGCAATAAAATTTTTAACCTCCTTTTGCACAAACCTTATCGTCTCGAAAAAATTAATTTTCAGCCGAAATTATTTGAAGTTCAAGATCAAGAATTAATAATTATTAAAGGTAAAATTGAGAGCCATTTGAAACCGGCTAAATCGAGCCAGCCTTACAAAATTCAATGCTACAACCCAAGTGGCTATTTTAGTTTGGTGTTCTTTAAAATTTTCCCAAGTCAAATCGAAAAATTAAAAATCGGCACCGAAATTGCGGTTTTGGGCAAAATTCAAAAAGCCTTGAATGACAATCAAATCAACCATCCGCAACAAATTGTTGATGCCAAAAATATTGAACAACTTCCGAAAATAAATGTTATTTATCCACTCAGTTTAAAAATTTCTAACAAATTTTTGGCCTACAAAATTAAAGAAGTTTTACAAAAAATTCCTAATTCTTGTGAAGAATGGATCGACAAGGAATTTGTTAAAAAAACTAATTTTCCGAGTTTTTATCAAGCGCTCCGCAACATTCATAATCCTACTTCAGAAGATGATTTATTGCCGAATAATTTATCGCGCAAACGCTTGGCTTATGATGAATTTTTGGCATGGCAAATTGCGGTTTTGCTGGCAAAAAATCGCCAAAAAGATTTTAAAAAATTTTCCGCCAAAGTTGAAAATCTTGGCGAAAAATTTCTCAACGCCCTGCCCTTCGAGCCTACGCAAGCCCAGATCAAAACCATGCGTGAAATTAATAATGAAATTTTTTCTAGCAAAAAAATGATGCGACTTTTGCAAGGCGATGTCGGTAGTGGCAAAACCATCGTGGCGATTTTTTCGGCTTTACAAAATATTGCTCAAGGCAAACAGGCTTGCATTCTTGTGCCGACAACGGTTTTGGCGACTCAACATTTTGGCTATTTTTCCAAACTTTTGCAAAATTTTAATTTAAATATTTGCCTTTTAACTTCGGCGAATACTAAAAAACAAAAAAAGCAAATTTGTGAAGATTTAGCGAGTGGCAAAATTAACATTCTAATCAGCACCCACGCCACTTTGGAGCCTGATGTTATTTTCCAAAATTTGGGCATTGCGGTGATTGATGAACAACATCGTTTTGGCGTTTTGCAACGCTTAAAAATCGTCGAAAAAGGTCAAGATGTTGATTTACTTTTAATGAGTGCAACGCCGATTCCACGCAGTTTGATGATGGGTCTTTATGGCGATATGGATATTTCAATTCTCGACGAAAAACCTAAAAATCGTCAAAAAATTGAAACGCTAATTATGTCGATGAAAAAATCGCTGGAGCTTAGTGAATCAATCAAGCGTGCCATTGAAAAAAATGAGAAAATTTTTTGGATTTGCCCGGCGATTGAAGAAAATGAAGAGCTCGACTTAATTTCCGTCACTAAAAAATTCACCGAATTATCGCAAATTTTTGGCGAAAAAAACTTGGCTTTGCTTCACGGCAAAATGAAAGAAAGCCAAAAAGAGCAAATTATGAAAGATTTCGCCGACGAAAATAGTGCCATTAAAATCTTGATTGCAACCACGGTAATCGAGGTTGGAATCGATGTTCCAAGCGCCACCATTATTATCATAGAAAATTCCGAACATTTTGGCTTAGCCCAACTCCATCAATTGCGTGGCAGGGTTGGTCGTTCCGACAAAAAATCATTTTGCATTTTACTTTACGGCGAAAAATTTGGCGAAAAATCACGCAAAAGACTTAATATTTTACGCGAATCAAATGACGGATTTTTCATCGCCGAAGAAGATTTAAAAATGCGGGGAAGTGGCGAATTACTTGGCACCAAGCAGAGTGGCTTTCCCGAATTCCGTATCGCCGATTTAAGCTTCGATATCGATTTTTTAAACGTCGCCAACAAAAACGCCCAACTCATTTTAAATCAAGATCCAAAATTAGAATTAGAATCCAGTAGAAAATATCAATTCCTCTTAAAACTCTTCAACTATGATGAATGTTTAAAGATAATTAATAGTGGTTAATTTTATTCGCGTTTAAAAAATAGGTTATTCGCGTTAAAAAAATAGCCTAAACGGCTATTTTTAGCGAATAACGGGACAAGGAGCGAATGCGACGCGGTCCCAGTCGCGGAGTCGTCTTCGAAAATCAAAATGAAATTTTGAT
>SYAR01000011.1 GCA_005787525.1 Rickettsiales bacterium | reverse complement strand
TTTTTTAAAACATAATTTTTTTGTAAAATTAGGCAATAAAAAACTAATTGAAGAATTTGAAATTGAGATATTAAGAGATGATCGTTTAAATTTAGGAAGAGAAGGGGTTGAAGCTAAAATTAAAAATAATAAATTTACAGATTTTTTTAACAAAATTATTGATAATTTGCCGGTCGATAATTCGCTTAATTCATTAATCAAGGCATTTGAATTTTTTGCTAATCAAAATTTTAATCAAATACTTTCGAATTCGATTGCGGGAAAAGAAATTTTTGAGTTTTTTGAGCTATTGAAACAGCAAAATTTTTATTTTCAAAACATTGAAGATTTAAAAATAATTTTTAACGAAATCAGTTACTTTGAAAAATCAAAACTTGATTCCAACATTGATATTCTTAATCCAATTGAGGCTAGATTATTAAATTTTGATTTGATTATTGTCTCATCTTTAAATGAAAATGATTTTCCACAAACTGATAATCACGGCTGGATTGGAGCGAAGATAAAAAAAGATTTAGGTGTCAATAAAACTCTTAAAAAAATTGGACAAAATGGTTTTGATTTTTGCAATTATTTAAATAATAAAAAAGTAATTTTAACTCATTCAAAATATCGTTTAGGTCAACATAATGTTGAGTCTCCATTCATTACAAAATTAAAAACTTTATGTAAAATTTTAAATTTAAATATTGATAAATCGCAATTTTATCAACAACAAATTAATGAAAATTTACATTTTATTCCGCAATATTTAGCGCCGGTATTTGGTAATCCGAGTGAAAATTATCGTCCAAAAAATTATTATATAACCGATATTTCCCATTTAATCTCTAATCCATATTATATTTATGTTAAAAAAGTTTTAAAAATTGAAGAGCTTAAAAAAATTGATTATGAACCTTCTTATGCTGAGTTTGGAAGCTTTGTTCACAAGGCTTTAGAAGATTATGTGCGCAATCCATCGCAAATTAATTTTGAAGAAATATTCGAAAAATATTTTTTATCGAAGCAAGCAAAACTTATTTGGTATCCAAAATTTTTAAAAATTTTTGATAATTTTTGTGATGATAATTTAGAATATATTGATCATAAAAATATTTTAGAAGAATCGATAAAAATTGATTTTGAAAATATAAAAATTTCTGGAAAAGTTGATAGAATTACAATCGATGAAGAGCAAAAAATTAAAATTATTGATTATAAAACTGGGCAAGCTCCGACAAAAAAGGATGTGCTTTGTGGCTTAGAGCCTCAACTTACTATATATGCTTTGATATTGTCCGAAACTTTATTTCATAATCATAAAATTAAAGAATTAAATTATTGGAAATTAAATCGCAGTGAGGGCTCAAAAATTGTTAAAATTCTTAGCGAAGAAGAAGAGATTTCTCAAGCAATTTTAGCGACGAAAAATGGTTTAAAATCAATTTTCGATTATTTTTCTAATCAACAAAATAATTTCTTCGCCACTAAGAATGAAGAAGATGATTATATTCAAAATTTATCACGAATTAAAGAATGGAACCAATAAAAAAATATCGTTACAAATTAAATGTAGAGTATGATGGATCTAATTATCATGGCTTTCAATTTCAAAATGAAAATCATATAAAAACTATCGAGGGACAGCTTCAAAAAGCTTTCAAATATTTTACGCAAAATGAAATTGAAATTTTTGCTTCGGGTCGAACCGATTCAGGAGTTCATGCCATTTCTCAAACTATTCACGTTGATTTATCGCAAAAATTTTCGAGTCATCAAATTATTATGGGATTAAATTTTTATTTAAAAGATGAAGAAATTGCAATTATAGATGCCGAAATTGTTGATAAAAATTTTAATGCTAGATTTGATGCCAAGATGCGACATTATCGTTATGCAATACTGAATCGCAAGGCTCCAGCGATTATTGATAAAAATCGTGTTTGGCATGTTGGTGGCAAAAAACTTGATATTTTAGCGATGCAAAAAGCTAGCGAATATTTACTTGGAGAGCATGATTTTTCGGCTTTTCGTGACGCTGAATGTCAAGCTTTATCGCCAATTCGCACCATCAAAAATATTAAAATTTTTAGCGATGATGAGGAGAAAATTTTTGTTGAAGTGAGTGCTAAATCTTTTTTGCATCACATGGTTCGCAACATGGTTGGAACTTTAGTTTGGGTTGGTAAAAATAAAATTTCTGCCGATGAAATTAAAAATATTTTAGAATCTAAGGACCGCTCTAAATCTGGTCCCAACGCTCCCTCTTGCGGTTTATATTTTTTGAAAACGGATTATTAAAAATTTCAATAATCAGAATTTTAAATTTTTTTTAAATTAATTTTCTTTGTTTTTGCGTTCACTTTTTATAAGTCCAGCCTGACTTGCTACAAAAAGAATCCAGCCCGACAATTTAATAATAATATCTTACATTCTCGTTATTATTTCTTCTTCCATTGTAAAGGCAGTAAGATACAAAAAACGTAAAATATACAATGTAAAAGCAAATGAAATTGTCCACATAATCCATATTAAAATAAGTGTAGCAGTTCTTTTAACCGATTCCAATAAATGATAATTTGAAATATCTTTTTGTTTCTTTAAATCATCGTGAGAGTTAATTTTAAAGCTATTAAAATTAGAGTTATTCATAAAATCACTCCCAATAAATTTGCCGCCCTAATTCTTACGGTTTCATTCGATACGCCATATATTTTCGCAATTTCTTCGATTGTTTTTCCGCTTTTCCAACTTTCTTTAAATTTATCAGTTGGAACCAAAAGTTCTGCTGCAAATTTATTTGCTCTTACTTCTCTTTTTATAAATTCTTCATCTACATCTATTGACAAAGAATCGCGTGGAAGCGAGTTGATTCTTTGATCCTCCAAAATAAAGGAATTTTTTTCTAAATAGTCTTGATCGCAAAAAAAATGCCCTAATTCATGAGCTAAAGTAAACATAATTCTATTCATGGAATGATTTACATTTAAATATATGCTGTAGTTTTTTGTTACCACGTCATATTCAATTTTTCCACTTTGAGAGTCTTTAAAATCCTTCGATCCAAAAATATTAATACCTAATTCTCTCGCAAATCTTACCGCATCAAAGGGAATTGTATTTTTAAATTCGTTATATTTTTCATAAAAAATTTTCTTTTTATCCGAGCTTATTGCGTCCGAAGACAATATTGATTCAAAATAATTTGGTGTCATATTTATATTTTTTTATTAGTTTAAGCAAAAATAATTATTCTTTTATTTTTTTGAGTAATTCAATTTTCAAAATCCTAATGCGATAACAGCCTTTCAACCTCTAGTGCCGCCATGCATCCCGTGCCGGCTGCGGTGATTGCTTGACGATAAATTTTATCTTGAATATCGCCCGCCGCAAAAACGCCTTTAATTGAAGTGGCAGTTGAATTTGGCTTGGTATTGATATAGCCTTCGCTGTCAATTTCAATTCCGGTATTTTTGAATATTTCAGAGTTTGGTTTGTGACCGATCGCTATAAAAATTCCGTCGATTTTCATCTCTTTGATCGAGTCATCAATAGTGTTTTTGAGTCTTGCGCCCGTAACTAATTTTGGGGCTTCGTTGCCCAAAACTTCGTCAAGTTCGTGATTCCAAATTACTTCAATTTTTTTATTAGAAAATAAGCGATCTTGCATGATTTTTTCGCCACGGAATTTATCGCGACGATGAATTACGTAAACTTTTGAAGCGTGATTTGTTAGGTAAATAGCTTCTTCGATAGCACTATTTCCGCCCCCAATTACCATCACTTCTTTATTTTTAAAGAAGAATCCGTCGCAAGTGGCGCAACCCGAAACTCCATAACCTTGGAACTTTTTTTCCGAAGGTAAGCCAAGCCAGCGAGCCTGCGCACCCGTGCAAATAATTGCCGTTTCGGCTTCGTAAATATCGCCCGATTCGCCAATTAATTTGAAAGGTCGATTAGAAAAATCGACTTGAGAAATGTGATCGAAAATAATTTTAGTTCCAACATGCAAAGCTTGTTTTTCCATTTGCTCCATCAGCCAAGGACCTTGAATGGCGGTAGCAAATCCCGGATAATTTTCAACATCGGTGGTAATGGTTAATTGTCCTCCTGGTTGATTACCATTGACTAAAATTGGCTGAAGATTAGCACGAGCGCAATAAATCGCTGCACTATATCCAGCTGGTCCAGATCCGATAATAATTACTTTGGTTTTGTGAGTATTTGACATAATTTTTTATTTTAATTCATAAACATGCCGCCATTGACATGAATTGTAGTTCCCGTAATGTAATTGGCTTCGGGGCTTGATAAGAAAGCCACCGCATTTGCAATATCATGAGCCGAACCCATTTTTCCGGCAGGAATTTTGGCTAAAATTGCATTTTTTTGCTGTTCGGTTAAAACCTCGGTCATTGGGCTTTCAATAAATCCGGGAGCGACGCAATTGATGGTAACGTTACGCGAGGCAACCTCTTGAGCCATTGATTTGGTCATGCCAATCATCCCAGCTTTAGAAGCAACATAATTTGTTTGACCCTGATTGCCGGTTACTGCAACAACCGAGGCGATATTGATGATGCGACCATTTTTACGACGCAACATTTTTTTAATAGCATTGCGATTTAAAATGAAAGTTGATTTGAGATTTACGTCAATCACATGATCAAAATCTTCATTTTTCATTCTAAGAATCAAGCTGTCTCTGGTGATTCCAGCATTGCAAACTAAAATATCGATTTGACCAACTAAACTTTCAGCTTTGTCGAATAAATCTTCAACCTCTGCGATATTTGATAAATTACAAGCCAGATATTTACAATCCTCGGAAATTTCTGACGCAAATTGTTGAAGTTTTTCTTCTTTTGTTCCCGAAAGTACTAGTTTAGCTCCTTGGGAATGTAAAGTTTTGGCAATAGCACAGCCGATTCCGCCAGTTGCACCCGTAATTAAGGCGTTTTTTCCATTAAGTTTAAACATAATTTTAATAATTTTATTGATTGATAATTTCTATTAATCTTTGCATTTTTTCAATATCTTTTTTATCATATCCTAAATCATTTTTTTGTTGTGTAAAATTATTTTTTTTAATTTCTGGTTTTGGTGTTTCAATGTTAGAATTATTTTGAATTTCAGATGTTTTTTCTTTTAAAAGTTCTTTGCCATATTCATTTTCAAAACTATTTGTTTTAATTATTTCTGGTGTTTTTAAAATATCAGAGAAATTAATTTTTAAAATACCGATAAAGCCTCTTACTGCAGGATCCAAAAGATCACCGGAAAAAGATATAATCGAAGAAGAATAGGCATCTTTAAACCATTTTGGCATTTTTGCAGTATCTTTTCTAACAAATCTTTTCCCCAAAGCATAATCAAAAAAACAATTATAAAGCGAGAAAATTAATCCAAAAATTAATAGCGACTTAAAAGCTCCAAAAACCAATCCTAAAATTCTATTGATATATCGGTTTATTGAATCGCTTAAATCTTGAGTAAAGCTTCCGGTTAAAAAGAAAAAAGCGATAAATGAAATCGTAAATACAATAATTCTTACACTCACATCAAGAACTAATCTACTGTCAAAATATGGCGAAATTAAATTTGCTAAAAATGGCGAAACTAAATAAGATAATGCAAAAGCTATAATCCAGTTTAACAAAGAAAAAACCTCTTTAACAATTCCTCTGTAGAAAGCAACCAAAACTATAAATAAA
>SYAR01000010.1 GCA_005787525.1 Rickettsiales bacterium | reverse complement strand
GTAGCAGAAGTAATCGGGTGTAAAGTGAAATAATAATGTCTTTACATGTAAAGTTTATTTTAGTAAGATTTAAAAAAATTATTTTTTTTTCATAAATAAAATTAATTCACAAGCAAAAATATATGCCAAATTTAGATAAATTCCGTGATTTAGGTCTTTCGGAAATCATGCTCGAATCGCTTCGCAAAAAAGGCTTTGAAGAACCAACCGCCATTCAAGCAAAAACCATTCCATTTTTATTAAAAAACACCAAAGATTTAATTGGCAAAGCTCAAACCGGAACTGGTAAAACCGCGGCTTTCGGGATTCCAATCATTGAAAATATTGTTTCGCAATCAAAAAAAGTTCAAGCTTTAATTTTAGTTCCAACTCGTGAACTGGCGATTCAAGTAACAGAAGAGTTGTGCTCTTTTGCTGAAAATCAAAAAACTGGAATCGTGGCGGTTTACGGCGGTCAACCAATCGATCGCCAAATTGGTCGTTTACAAAGAGGAGTTGACATTGTGGTTGGAACTCCGGGTAGAATCCTTGATCACCTAGAGCGCAAGACTCTTGATATTTCAAAAGTTTCTTACATAGTTCTTGATGAAGCCGATGAAATGTTAAATATGTGCTTCGTTGAAGATATTGAAACAATTTTAAAATCATCGCCAAAAACCCGTCGAACAGTTTTATTTTCGGCAACCATGCCAAGTCACATCGAGCGTTTGGCAAAGCAATATATGAATGAATATGAAATCATTTCGGTGATGAGCGATCAAATTAGTCGCGCCAATATTCAACAAATGTATTTTGAAGTTTCGCAATCCGATAAATTTGAAGCTTTGTTTCGTATTATCGATGTTGAAGATAGTTTTTATGGCATGGTTTTTTGTCGCACTAAAATTGATGCTGATGAAATTGCTCACAAACTCGCTAATCGCGGTTGCAGATCTGAAGCGATTCACGGCGATTTATCGCAAGGACAAAGAGAAAAAGTTTTGCAAAAATTTCGTAGCAAACAAATTACCACTTTGGTGGCAACCGATGTCGCGGCTCGCGGTATCGATGTCGATAATTTAACGCATGTCATCAATTATTCTCTTCCACAAGATCCTGAAAGTTACGTTCACCGAATCGGACGCACGGGTCGAGCTGGCAAAACTGGAATCGCCATCACTTTAATTACTCCGTCAGAATATCGCAAACTTACTTCAATTCAAAGAATTGCCAACGCTACAATCACTAAGCAAAAAGTGCCAAATGTTGCCGACGTAATTGAAAGCAAAAAACAAAGAATTAAAGGGGCGATTTCTGAAATTATTAAAGCGGGTGGATCGAAAGATTTAGATGCAATTGCCGAAGAAATTTTGAAAGAAAATCCTGACGCTAAAACTACTCTATCAGCTCTTTTGAAGGTTGCCTTTAAAGATGAGTTGAGTGAAAAAAGTTACAATGAAATTCATGATACCGGTTCTTACAAAAAGAACAAAGATTTTTATTATGATGATCGTGGAATTTCGGGTTATCGCCCAATTGGCGATCAAGAAAAACGCGGTTATGTCGATCGCAAAGGAACGGCTCGACTCTTTATTGCCAAAGGTCGCAACGATAATATGGATCCGCGCAAATTAGTTGAATTTATCGAAAAAACTACGGGCGTAAATCAACGTCATATTGATGATGTTAAAGTTCTCGAAAGTTTTTCATTTTTCGCCGTGCCATTTGAGGATGCTGAAAAAGTTTTACAAATGTTCCAGCAAAAATCTGGCGGTAGCAAGTCTTTAGTTTCTAGGGCAAAAAAGAAATAAAAAATTATATCATTTTAGGTTTTTAAAATTATAATTTTATTAAAAATAAACTTATAATTTTTAAAACCAAAATTACTTAAGATGAAACCAATTTTACTATGCATTTTAGACGGCTTTGGAATAGGCGATGAGGCCAATAAATTCAATGCCATCGCCCAAGCCAAAATGCCCAATTACCAAAGATTTCTAAAAACCTATCCGCATTCTCAATTAAAAACTTCTGGTCTTGATGTTGGGTTGCCTGAAGGTCAAATTGGCAATTCAGAAGTTGGTCATAGCACGATTGGAGCGGGTCGAATAATTTATCAAGATTTACCTAAAATTAATAAAGCAATTAATGATGGTTCTCTCGCACAAAACCCTGATTTACTTGATTTAGTCGCGGATTTAAAAGAAAAAAATAAACCTTGTCATTTGCTCGGATTATTTTCCGATGGTGGAGTTCATTCGCATTTTGAACATATTATTTTTTTAGCAAATTTTTTGACGAAAAATAATATCGAAGTCTTTATCCACGCCTTTTTAGACGGTCGCGACGTAGCGCAAAAAAGTGCGATCGAATATTTTTTATTAGCACAAAAAACTCTCGATATAAAAGTAAAATTTGCCACGATTGGCGGTCGTTATTTTGGTATGGATCGCGATAATAAATGGGATAGAATTGAACTCGCAACTGACGCCATAATTTTTGCCAAAGGGGAAAAATTTGATGATGTTTTTGCCGGCATCGAACATAATTATTCACAAAATATTACCGATGAGTTTGTAAAGCCTTTTATTATCGGCGACTATTCAGGAATAAATGATGGTGACGGTTTAATTTTTGCCAATTTTCGCGCCGATCGCGCTCGTCAAATTTCACAAAAACTTTTTGATTTGCGTAAATTTTCCCAAGCTATGGCGCTTACCGAATATTCAAAAGATCTCAATAATTTTCATAAAATTTTATTTCCCCATCAAAAAATAAAAAATTCTTTGCCGGAAATTTTAGCGACCAATAATTTAACGCAATTGCGTATTGCTGAAACCGAAAAATATGCTCACGTTACTTTCTTTTTTTCCTGTGGTCGCGAACAAGAATTTGTAGGTGAAGAGCGAATTTTAGTGCAATCGCCAATGGTCGCCACTTATGATTTAAAACCCGAAATGTCGTCGCAAGAAGTTGGTAAAAAATTAGTCGAAGCCATCGCTTCCGATAAATTTGATTTTATCGTCGTAAATTACGCTAATCCAGACATGGTTGGGCATTCGGGCATGCTTGAGCCTTCAATCAAGGCTTGCGAAGCGATTGATGAGCAACTCGGAATTCTCGAAAAAATTATTCTAGAAAAAAATGGCGCCATGATAATTTCGGCGGACCATGGTAATATTGAATGCATGCTTGATGACGAAAATCATCCGCATACTTCGCATACTACCAATCCAGTTCCATTTATTTTTATTACTCCAAATCACAACAATTATATTCTAGAAAACGGTGCACTCAACGACATCGCGCCTTCAATTTTAAAGCTTTTTAAAATTGCAATTCCGCAAGAAATGGATGGTAAAAATTTAATCATTAATAAAAATTAAAATGTTGTCAAGAATCAAGAAAATCAACAATCAAGAGTCAAAAATTGAAGAAAAAAATCCAGAAAAAAAAGAAGGTTTTTTTAAAACTTTTTTGTGGGCTTTATTATGTGCGGTTATTTTGCGTTCATTTTTATTTGAACCCTTCCATATTCCATCATCTTCAATGTATCCGAATTTACTGATTGGCGATTATATCTTTGTCAACAAATATGCTTACGGCTATAGTCGATATTCTTTCCCGCTTGGATTAAATTTATTTGAAGGACGCATTCTTAAAAACACTCCACAGAGAGGCGACGTTGTTGTGTTCAGATTGCCATCGCAACCATCAATTAATTATGTAAAAAGATTGATCGGCTTGCCGGGAGATAAAATTCAAATGCGAGACGGAGCCTTGTTTATCAATGATCAAGAGGTGATAAAAACTTTTGATGGCGATGCTCTTGAGGTAGAAATTAACAAAAAAGTTGCCTTTCAAAAATATAGCGAAATTTTACCAAATGGCAAAAAAATAAATACTTATCATCGCGAGACGACACCGCAAGATAATACCGGAATTTATACCGTTCCCGAAGGGCGTTATTTCTTCATGGGCGACAATCGCGACGATTCGCAAGATAGTCGTTTTTTAAATTTTGTTGGCTATGTTCCCGAAGAAAATTTAGTGGGTCGAGCTTCGATTATTTTTTTCTCCAACCCCAATTCTATCTTTGATTTATTCTCGTGGATCAAGACAATCCGCGCGGAAAGAATTGGTAAAAATTTAAATTAATGGAAAATTTTCAAGAATTTTACAAAATAATTTTATATAATTTTCGTGATGAAAATTTGTTAAAAATGGCATTAACTCATCCCAGTTTAAACTCCAAAAGCTTACAAAATTTTAATTATGAAAGGTTGGAATTTTTAGGTGACAAAGTCTTGTCTTTAGTGATTGGAGAATATTTAATGAAAAAATTTCCGAGTGAAAATGAAGGCAATTTATCCAAGCGTCACGCCAGCTTAGTTTCGGGTGCAACTTTAGCACAAATCGCCACCAAAATTAATTTACCAAAAATGTTAATTTTAAGTTTTGGCGAAAAAAAAATTGGCGGAAATAATAATAAAAATAATCTTGAAAATGCTCTCGAGGCTTTGATTGGAGCCATTTATCTTGATGCCAACTTTGAAGAAGCAAAAAAATTTATTTTAAATTTTTGGCAAGATTTTTTTGAAAAAAATCTTTTACCTCCGCAAGATTGTATTTCAGAATTGCAAGAATTAATTCAAGCTAAATCCAAAAAATTACCGCAATATTTTACTGAAAAAAAAGGCGGTCTTGATCATCAACCAATTTTTGTTTCAAGGCTTGAAATTGAAGGTCTAAAACAAGAATTTTGTGCTGAAGGAAATTCCAAAAAAGAGGCTCAAAAAAATGTCGCCCAAATCGCTTTAGATTTCTTAAAAAATCGATAATCGCAATTAATATTTTATATTATTTATTAAAAAGATTGCGACAATTTCCAAAATTCTTCAATAGTTAATTCCTCGGCGCGCTTAGTGCCATCTATATTGCATTGTAAAAAAATTTCCGCCAAATCGTGATTAATAACTGCGCCTTTTAACGAAGATTTGAGCATTTTGCGTCTTTGATTAAAAGCTTGTTGCACAATTTTTTCAAATTTTCTTAAATTATTTTTCTCGAAATATTTTTCAATTTTTTCAGCATTTGGAATTATTTGCACAATCGCCGAAGTAATTTTTGGAGGCGGAGAAAACACCATTTTATTGACTTCGAACAACATTTTAGTATCGCATAAAAGATTCAACATTATCGCCAAGCGACCATAATTTTTATCGTCAATTTTTGCGCAAATTCTTTGCACCACCTCTTTTTGAAGCATCAAATTCATCGAAGCAATTTTTGGTAAAATTTTTAGCCATTTAAAAAGCAACACAGTGCCGATATTGTAGGGCAAATTGGCGATAATTTTGAATTGAGAATTGTCGTTGAAGATTTTAGTTTCATCAATTTCGAGAGCGTCGCCTTCAATAATTTCAAGCCTTGAACCATAAAATTCTTGTAATTCTTTGAGCGCTAAAATGCATCTCTGATCTTTTTCGATGACGAATAATTTTTTGACGCCAGCATCAAGAATTGAGCGTGTTAATCCGCCTGGACCTGGTCCGATTTCGAGCACTGTAAAATTACTTAAATCGCCAGCCGATTTGGCGATTTTATCGGTAAAATTTTTGTCGAGAATAAAATTTTGTCCTAAAGATTTTTTGGCGTCGAGTTGATATTTTTTAATTAATTCGGAAGT
This sequence comes from Rickettsiales bacterium, assembly GCA_005787525.1. Taxonomy (GTDB): domain Bacteria; phylum Pseudomonadota; class Alphaproteobacteria; order Rickettsiales; family UBA1997; genus CAILUF01. The sequence continues at coordinate 12,438 of SYAR01000010.1, read as the reverse complement.
TGATAAAAGTTGCGACATCTTGTGAGAGTTGGTTTTGCGAACAAAATAAATTTATTTTAGTTTGCGAAAAAAAATAAAATTTTTACGCAAACTAAATAAAAAATTTAGTTTAAATTAAATCTTGTGGATCAAAAAATTTATGACCCAAAGCTTCGGCGACCGCTCGGTAAGTGATCATACCGTCAAACACATTTAATCCCGCCATTAAATTTTTATCGTCGCGAAGTGCTTTGTTGAAGCCTTTATTGGCAATCGCTAAAGTGAAAGGCAAAGTCGAATTTTCTAAGGCTTGCGTCGAAGTGCGCGCAACCGCCCCTGGCATGTTAGTTACGCAATAATGAATTACGCCATCAACTTCGTAGGTTGGATTGCTGTGCGAGGTTGGACGACTTGTTTCGAAGCATCCGCCTTGGTCGATAGAAATATCGACCATCACCGAACCTTTTTTCATTTCTTTAACAATTTTTTTGGACACAACTTTTGGTGCCGAAGCGCCTGGAATAAGGACTGCACCAATTACCAAATCAGCATCGATAACATTTTTTTCAATATTTTCGATCGAAGCGTAAAGCACATTTGCCGAATTGCCAAAAATGTCGCACAAATAACGAATTCGCGCCAAAGATTTGTCGAGAATCACCACTTCCGCGCCCATGCCAATGGCGACTTTAGCCGAGTTGGTTCCCGAAACTCCCCCGCCAATAATTACAACCTTAGCGCGTTCAACACCAGGAACTCCGCCGAGTAAAACACCGCGTCCGCCTTGAGATTTTTCTAAGGCTCGCGCCCCAGCTTGAATTGATAATTTTCCAGCAACTTCACTCATCGGAGCGAGAAGTGGTAAGGATTTATCGTTAGCGGTGACGGTTTCAAAAGCGATGGCGCGACAACCCGCTTTCATCAATAATTTGGTTAAATTCGGTTCGGCCGCGAGATGCAAATATGAGAAAATAATTTGCTCTTTTCTGATTAAATCGCACTCCGATTTTTGCGGTTCTTTTACTTTTAAAATCATTTGTGCTTTTTCGTAAACTTCTTCGGCGGAACCCGCAATTTTAGCACCTGCATTGCGATAATCTTCATCCAAAAAACCGATGCCTTCGCCTAAATTTTTTTGCACCAAAATTTGATGCCCGGCGCTGGTTAATTCTCTAACGCCCGAAGGGGTTGAGGCTGAACGATATTCATGATCTTTTATTTCTTTTGGAACGCCAATTAACATTTTAACTCCTAATTTAAATTTGATATTTTAGTGATGCGAATGATGTTGCTTTCTTTCGAAGTTAAGCTTGGAAAAAGCTCAAATTCAAAAGAAAATTTTTGCTTCGCTTGTGAAATTTCGAGTGGCAAATTTTTGCCTTTTAAAAATAAACAATAGCCATCTTTTTTTAAAAATTTTTGACAATATTCTAAGAGTTTATCGAGTGGCGCCAGGGCTCGCGACATAATGCAATCGAAATTAATATTTTCTAATTCTTCGAGTTTAGCTTGTTGAACAAAAACGCGATTCGGCGAGATGGTTTTAATTTTGCGTAAAAAATCGGCCTTGCGAAAAGATTTTTCCACCAAGTGAATTTCTTTTAAGCCCAGAATAGACAAAACCATTCCCGGCAAGCCTGCACCCGAACCCAAATCGGCGAATTTTTTTTGCGGATTTTGTACAAATTTAATTAATTGGGTGCAATCGAGAATATGACGATTCCAAATTTGATCAATGGTTGATTTGCCAATAAAATTATATTTTTCATTTTCTTGCAAAAGCATTGAAACATAAGCCTCTAAAGCTTTTTTTTGCTCAGGGTTAAGTGTAAAAAAATTTTCAATTTCAACGAAAATTTTTTCTTTTTCTTGCGATATTTTTTGTTCTATTTCAAGTTGCATAAATTCTTAAAAAATTTGGGTTAAGAATTGTAAAAATTTATGAAATTAATTGCAAGTTTGATTTAAAATAAAGTAATTTTGAACGATTTTTTGAGATTTATCAATAAATTTATTAATCTGCATTTCTTGATTTTTTTTTCGAACTTTCATTAAGAGATTCTGCATCAGGAGAATCTTCTTTGTTTCTTTTTTGCGAGGTTGGTGATGGACTTTGTTTTTCTTCGGGCTCTTTTTTCTCAGTCGCAGAAGATTGCAAAGCATCTTTAAGTTTTTTATTCTCAGATTTAAGTTTTTCATTCTCAGCTAATAATCTAGCTATTTCGCTATTTTCTCTTATTTTCTCTCTATGATCAATATTTAAACTTTCTCTAATGTTTGCTGGTATGTTATAATATTCATTTCTTAATTGTTCTATTAAATTACCTACTTCTGGTGGTAATTTTTTATTTACTGTTCGATTAAAAAATTGATCTGCCATTTTTTTATCTACAAGAAGTATTGACATCCTACTTAAAATAGGAAGGTTTGGAAATTTTGGCCATTTTTCTTCATCTAAAAAATTTTCCGGTCTAAGATATGGGTACATGTCATAAGATTTAAGAGTTGTGGTCGCTGATTCAGCAATGCCTATAGTGCCTGAGGCAAGTGCTCCACTAATAGCATCGGGATCTATTTCGGAAGGAAATGAGTCGTTTAACTTTTTGTTAAGTATTAATGGAATGGAACCTTGGAAAATTTCTTTAGTCATATTTTTTAAAGAATCTTTGGAAATTGGTTCTGCTTCATGGGGACTTAAATATTTTTTTGCGAGAGAATTAATATCTCTTCTTAGATCTATTGGGACGAGAAGATTTCTCACTGAAAATGTAGGACAACTTTCCTGCTGAATTATAAAAGGATATGATCTCATGCCATTTGATACAAATAATTCAAGTAATTTTAAAAAGGGTCCTTTATTTTTTAATCCAATCAATTTTGAGTCTATTTTCCTTAATGGTTGTTCTGGAGCCGGGGTTTCTTGAGGACCTTTTTTATAATCTTCGAAAAGAGTTATAGCATCTCTTTGTATTTTAATCTTTTCGTTAAATATCCTTAAATCAAGAGATTCAAAAACAATAAATTCAAAAGATTCAATAGATTCAAAAATATCATTTTTGTATTGTGCAGTGGATTTTGAGCCTATAATTCTTAAATTTGTTACTCCTGAATCAATTAAAAATTTGATATTGTCGATTTTATCTTGATTGCTAGGATCTTCTCTAAATTTGCATAATGCGATACCAATAGGTTTGTATCTAACATCAGCTTCGTGAGTTTCATATCTAGTATATGGAAAAGATTCACTGTAAGAAGTAAATTCTTCTTTAGTTATAAGTTCATCTGACCGATTAATGTCAAAACATTGCTCTCTAAGTAAATAAGTTATAATTTCTTTTAATTCATTATGAATAGCATATCCCAAGGCTCTAAATGAACTGCGATTATTAAAGCAAACTATGTGATCAAATTTATTTGTGCGAATTTCATTCAAGTGATATTCAAGAATATCTTTTTTATCTTCTCTAATTGCCATTCCAGAAATTGTTTCATGGCTACCATCTATTAAAGTGCACGCTTTATGTTCAATTGGCACAACTTGATTATATATTAATAATTGGACAGATTCAAGGTTAGCAAGAACTGCCAAGCCTGAAATTGTATATTGTTTATCATCAATTGTTAGAGATTGATTTAAATTAGGATCTTCTTGTTTTAATTCGTCTATTAAGTTGAATAGTGAATCTTGGTCAGAGTGGTCTTGTTCAAAATCAATATTTTTAAATTTATTCAATATTTTTGTTAATTTTTCATTCAAGTGATATTTGAGAATGTCTTCTTTACCTTCTCTAATTGCCATTCTAGAAATTGTTTCATGGGTACCATCACTTAAAGTTTGCGCTTTATGATTAAGTGGCACAAATTTATTTTCTATTAAAAATTGGACAGATTCAAGGTTAGCAAGAACTGCCAAGCCTGAAATTGTATATTGTTTATCATCAAATGTTAGAGATTGATTTAAATTAGGATCTTCTTGTTTTAATTGTTCTATTAAGCTAATTAGTGAAGCTTTTTCATTGGGGTCTTGATCAGGATTAATATTTTTAAATTTATTAAATATTTCTAGTAATAAATTTAAAGGGGGTTGTTGCAATTCTTCTTGAGGAGTTGGAGAAATAATAATATCTTTAGGTTTATCTGGAGATGAAATTTGAGGGGGGTTTATCATAAGATAAATATTTATAATTTATAAAAAAATATTATTAATAATATTAATTAAAATATTTTTTATTGTAAATAAGTTTAAAACATATTTGTTAAATTTGCTGAATTAAATTTTAAAAAATCTTGACCCGCAAAAATAAAAATTTATAATTTTTCTCAAAAATATTTAAGGCTAGATTTAATTTTAAAAAGCATTTTTAGAATGAAAATTTGGTGTAAATTTATTACAAAGAAAATTCCAAATCATATATTATGAAAATTTCAGCAACAGTTAAAAAAATTCTTTCACATTATGAAAGTGATAATCCCGGAACTAAGGCCAATCTTGCCAGAATCTTGATGCATGGTAAATTAGGTGGCACCGGAAAAATGGTTATTTTGCCCGTCGATCAAGGTTTTGAACATGGTCCTGACCGCAGTTTTGCTATGAATCCAGATGCTTATGATCCACATTATCATTATGATTTAGCGATTGAAGCGGGTTTGAACGCTTACGCAGCACCCCTAGGCATGATTGAAGCGGGAGCAGATAGTTTTGCTGGACAGATTCCAACAATTTTAAAAATTAATTCTTCAAACTCACTTCACAATGGCGGAACTGCTCCGCACCAAGCTACAACAGCTTCGGTTAAAGACGCTTTGCGTTTGGGTTGCTCGGCGATTGGCTTTACCATTTATCCCGGATCTGACGCAGCTTTTGATATGTTTGAAGAAATTTCTAGCATCGCTGAAGAAGCTAAAGCCAACGGTTTAGCGGTGGTGATTTGGTCTTATCCACGTGGTGGCGATTTGTCAAAAATTGGCGAAACGGCGATGGATATTTGTGCTTATGCAACGCACATTGCAGCAATGCTTGGAGCTCACATTATTAAAGTTAAGCCACCAACTCAAGCCCTAGAGAATCTTGAAACCATCAAGGTTTATGAGAAATTAAAAATTCCGATGAACACTCTCGAAGAAAGAGTTAGTCATATTATACAAACTGCTTTCAACGGTCGTCGTATCGTGGTTTTCTCGGGCGGAAATGCTAAAGGTGAAGACGATATTTATAATGAAATTCGTCAAATTTATAAAGGTGGAGCAAATGGCTCTATCATTGGTCGCAACACTTTTCAACGTCCAAGAGAAGAAGCTTTGAAAATGCTTGATAATATTATTAAAATTTATCAAGGAAAATAATTTTAGCTTTAATTTGCTAAGTCATGAATAGTCAAAAATTTGATATCGCCATTGTCGGAAGCTCTTTTGCCGGCATGACTTGTGCTTTAACTTTGGCACAAATTTCGCCACAAATTTCCATCGCTTTAATCGAAAAAGAAAATATTTTCGATAAGGTGCGCGGTGATGATGGGCGGGCTTACGCCATCTCATCATCATCGTTAAAACTTTTTAAAGAACTTGGAATTTATGATGAATTGCAAAATGTTGCCGGCAAAATTTCTGATATAAAAATTACCGATTATAAATCGCCTTTTGTCCTAGATTTCATTGGCTTGGAAGTTGATGAAAAAGATGGTCAACTCGGGCAAATTATTGAAAATCATTTTATTTTCGAAGCTTTAAAAAATAAAATTTCTCAACAAAAAAATATCACAATTTTTTGTCCAAATTTTTATCAAGAAATTAATTTTGAGGAAAAAGTTTTAATTGAATTAAATGATAAAAAATTTATCGAAACAAAATTACTCTTAGCCTGCGATGGGAGATTTTCTAAGCTTCGCGAGCTTTATAAAATTCCAACTCAAACTAAAAATTATCATCAAACCGCAATCGTTTTTAAAATTTCGCATCAAATTCCGCACCAAAATATTGCTTACGAAAAATTTTTACCAAGCGGTCCTTTGGCGATTTTGCCTTTGAAGGATCAAAATCAATCTTCAATTGTGTGGATTGCACGCGATGAAGAGTCTCAAGCGATTTTAAGTCTCGATCAAGAAAATTTTTTACAACAATTGCATAAAAAAATGGAAAATTGTTTGGGCAAATGCGAAATAATTTCGTCAAAATTTTCTTATCCGCTTATTATGATTTTGGCACAAGATTTTTATCATCAAAAAATGTTATTGATTGGCGATTCAGCTTGCGGAGTCCATCCAATCGCGGGTCAAGGCTTTAATTTGGCGATAGTTGGCATCAAAAATTTACGCGATTTAATCGCACAAAATATTTTATGTGGTTTAGAAATTTCTTCGGAAAATTTAATCAAATCTTATCATCAAAAAACCCGCAATAACGCTAGAAAAATGGTGGTCGCCACCGATGTTTTAAATTCAATTTTCGAAAGCAAAAGTTTGGTTTTAAAAGCGGGACGCAATGTCGGTTTGGGTGTTATAAATTTACTGCCAAAAGTTAAAAAATTTTTTATAAAAAATGCTGGAGGCTTTTAAATGGGGCTTCGCGGTAATATTTTATTAAAAATTTATCAAATTTTTTCGACAATAATTTTGCCTTTTTTATTTTTTTACATTTTAAATCGTAAAAAAAAATCGAAAGAACATCCACGCAGATTTTTAGAAAGATTCGCCATTACAAAAATTGCAAAACCACAAAATTGTCAATTATTTTGGGTTCACGCCGTAAGTGTTGGCGAATCAAATTCGGCGTGGATTTTAATTGAAAATTTATTAAAATTTTCGCCAAATATTTCTATTCTTTTTACTTCAACCTCAACCACTTCGGCGCAAATTATTAAGCAAAAAATATTACAAAATGAATTATTTAAAAATCGAGTAATTCATCAATTTTTGCCCATAGATAGTTATTTTATTGTGCAAAAATTTCTTAATCATTGGAAGCCAAGAGCCTGCATTTTTGTTGAGTCGGAGATATGGCCAAATTTTATTTATTGTGCTCACAAAAAAGCTATTTTGAGTTTTTTAATTAATGCTAGAATTTCACAAAAAAGTGCTTCGCAATGGCTTTTGTTAAAAAAATTAGGTTTCAATATTTTTGATTATTTTTCAACAATTTTTGCCCAGAGTTTGCAAGATAAAAATCTTTTACAAAACCTTACGAAAAATAATATTTTTTACGAGGGAAATCTTAAATCGCAAAATTCTAAACTTGAAGTTGATGTACAAAAATTGCAAGAATTAAAAACGCAAATTGGTGCTCGTAAAATATGGCTTTGCGCCTCTACTCATGCGGGTGAGGAAGAATTAATTTTATCAACGCATCAACGTTTAAAAAAACAATTTTCTGATTTATTAACGATTATAGTTTTGCGTCATCCCAATAGGGCTAGCGAGGTTTGCGAGCTTTTGAAAAATTTTAATTTTTCACAAAGAAGTATAAATCAAAACATTATTGAATCTACGGAAATCTATCTCGTTGACAGTTTGGGTGAGCTTGGAATTTTTTATTCTTTGGTGAATTTTACTTTTATTGGTGGTTCGCTTTTAGAAATTGGTGGACATAATCCGTTTGAAGCGATTCAATTAAATTGTGCGGTGATTAGTGGTTCGCGGGTTTTTAATTTTGCCGAAATTTACGCCGATTTACAGCAAAAAAATGCTTGCGAAATTGTTAAAAATGGCGATGAACTTTGTGAAATTGTGCAGAAATTTTTACAAAATCCAGAATTGATTTTGCCTTACTCCGATAATGCTAAAAAGGCTATCACAACTTCACAAAATACTTCGCAAAAAATTATTGAAAAGCTTGATGCAATTTTAATGCTAAATAATTAATTTATATTTTATGAAATCGATTTTTTGTTGCATAAGAGTCCCTTTGGAAAATTCGCACTTAATGCCAGCCGAGTCTGTAAAAGCTTCTCAACCGCTTTTAGCAAAGATTACTGGTGGATTGGATTTGGATCAAATTCAAGAGCCGTCACCAAATATTTCTTCCCCGATTCATCGATTGAAAAAAAAAGTTACATTTAAAAATGATTCTAAAGCAACTAGTTCCTTTATGGTAAGGTCCGCCCAAATCGATGATTTTTCTGAATCAGAGCCAATAAATAATATTCAAATTTTTGCTCATCAGATTAGTGATTCGGGTTTATTAAAATCACAAAGGCAATAAAATATTATTGTGAAAAACCAACGCCCGTCTAAGTTTAATCAATAAGAGCATTTTAATAAAATCGTCAATTTTAAAATTGATTTATAAAAATTTTCGCTTGGCGTTTTTTATATTAATTTTGTCTTTTTTGTTAAAATTAAATTTATAGAATTAAAATTTGATTTTTAACAAAATATTTAAACAATGATTAGAGCTAAAGATTTATCAATTTCTTTTTCGGGACATGAAGTTTTTTCCGAAGGCAATTTTATAATTAATCCACGTGAAAAGGTTGGGCTGATTGGTCGAAATGGCAGTGGCAAATCAACTTTTTTAAAATTAATTTTAAAAAAAATAGAACCCGATAGTGGTGCGGTTGAAATCCCGCGAGGCTACAGAATAGGGCATTTAGAACAACATATTCATTTTACCCACAATACAGTTTTAGAAGAAATTTGTTCAGTTTTGCCCGAAGATCGTGAACATGAAGGCTGGAAAGGTGAAAATATTTTATACGGCTTGGGCTTTACGGAATCAGACTTACAAAAGGATCCAAAAAATTTTTCTGGCGGTTATCAAGTTAAATTAAATTTAGCTAAATTATTGTTAATCGAACCGCAAATGTTGTTGCTCGATGAGCCGACAAATTATCTCGATATTCACTCAATTCGCTGGCTTAAAGAATTTTTGCGCGAATGGGAAGGCGAGTTGATTTTAATTACGCATGATCGTGATTTCATGGATAGCGTTATTACGCACACTTTGCTTCTTCACCGCAACACTTTCAAAAAAGTTCCCGGAAATACTCGCGGAGTTCGTGAAAAAATTGCGCTCGAAGAAGAAATTTACGAAAAAACTCGAGTCAATGAAGAAAAACAACGTCAAAAAACTCAAGAATGGATTGATCGTTTCGGCGCCAAAGCCAGTCAAGCCAGTCGCGTTCAATCTCGAGTAAAAATGCTGGAAAAAATCGATGTCAAAGAAAAATTGGACAATATTCAAAACCTCGATTTCGCTTTTAATCACAAGCCTTTTGCTAGCAAAGAAAATTTGATTGAAGTTGAAAATTTGGCATTTGGTTATAATCCTGAAAATCGTTTAATTAATGATTTATCTTTCAAAATTGCCAATGGTGAAAAAATTTGCGTAATTGGAAAAAATGGTAAAGGAAAATCAACTTTGTTAAAACTTATAACGCAAGACATTCAGCCCTTGAAGGGCGCGGTCAAAGTTCATAGTAAAGTTGAAATTGGTTTTTTTGGACAAATGAATATTGATCGTTTGGATAAAAATTCCACAATTTATGAAGAGCTTCAAAAGGTTGACGAACGCTTGCCCCAAAGTCGTGTCCGTCAGGTTTGTAGCAATATGATGTTTTCGAGCGACTTGGCAAATAAGAAAATTTCGGTGCTTTCGGGTGGCGAAAAAAGTCGCGTAATGCTTGGAAAAATTTTATTAAAAGGTGCAAATTTATTATTACTCGATGAGCCAACCAATCACCTCGATATGGAATCTTGCGACTCACTTAAAGAAGCGATAAAAAGCTTTGAAGGTGCTTTAATCATGGTTTCGCACGATGAAGGAATGTTGAAAGAAATCGCTAATAAATTGGTGGTTTTCGATGATGATAAAACATTTACTTTTGAAGATTCCTATGAGTTCTTCTTAAAAAGAAAAGGTTGGAAGGATAGTTAATTGAAATAAATAAATTCTCATTTTATTTCAAAAAAAATATTTAACTCAATAAACTAACAATAAGCTGGATAAATTTTATATATAATCATAAAAATTTTTTAATATAAAAATTTAACAATTTATTTTTTAGTTTATGAAAAAAGATGACTCTTCAAAATTAGAAAAATCAGTTGAAAACAGAAATCGTAGGGTAAAAAGATCGGCTTCGTTATTTATGTTATCAAATGTCGCGGTTGATGATTCTGTTGCACAGGGTGTGGAGCAAAATGAGGCTGGTGATATCGGTAATCAAGCACCGAAGAAGCGACTACACACATCATTACCATTATCATTTATTGCAACAAGCGAAGGTAGTGAAGAGATGCCAAAATTAGAGCTTTCACCATCCGCTTCGATGAATTTCGGCGTCAACCCTGATTATGGCTTTGAAGCTGAAAGTGCTAATGATAAAATAATTAACGAGTCTTTGGAAGCAAATTTTACCAGCCCGGGACCAAGAGCGCCAATTCGTCAGGCTAGTAGTAGATCATTATTGCAATTTGTTGATGATTTAGCGGTGAAGGATAAATTTATGGATTTGGAATCTTCTGAAATAGAAAAATATTTTGGCGATACTGAACAAGAAAAATCATCGCCATCTTCATCGCCAAAGGCAAGCTACACAAGAATTGAGACCGCTAAAAAAAATATCACCGATAAAGAAAAATAAAAAAAGGTACTAGGTTAATTTTGTTTTTATCTAAATAATTTTATATAACTCTCAAACGTAAAATTGCGATTGCGTTTTTGCCCCGTTATTTCTTTCAAAATTTTTAATTTCACAAAATCGTCAATTAAGCGTAAAGCGGTTGAAATATTGATTTTGAAAAGCTTCACCACATCAGAGCTATCAACCATCGGATTGGAATAAAGATGTTGCAAAAACTCTCTCGCCATTTCTTGTTTTTTGCCAAGTTTGGCGATTTTTATTTCCGCCTCGCTTCTTAATTTTATAATATTTTTGAAAGTTTGAATTGAATTTTCTGAAGTTGCACGGACGCCTTCTAAGAAGAATTTTAGCCATTGCACTAAATCATTGTGAGTTCGAACGCGGGTTAAATTATCGTAATAAAGCGATCGGTGTTTTTCAAAAAAATCAGACAAATAAAGTGTTGGTTTCGACAATAACTCATTGCTAACTAAATAAAGCGTAATCAACAATCGACCTATTCTGCCATTGCCATCAAGAAATGGGTGAATGGTTTCGAATTGATAATGGGCGATGCCAATTTTTATTAATTGTGGAATTACTAAATTTTCATTGTGCAAAAACTTTTCCAAATCATTCATTAAATCATCGACCGAGTCTTGATGGGGCGGAATAAAAACCGCATCACGCAAACTCGCGCCACCAATCCAGTTTTGACTTTTACGAAATTCACCGGGAGTTTTGCGATTTCCTCTAGCGCCCCGCATCAGCGTTTTATGTGCTTGTTTTAGCAAGCGATTGCTTAGAGGAAGTTTATCCAAAGATTTTATCGATTGATTCATGGTTTCGACATAATTGTGAACTTCAAGCCAATCATCTTTTTTTTCGGCTTCGATATTTTCTTCCTTTTGCACGGCGTCATCAATGTTGGTCTGCGTTCCTTCGATTCCGCTACTCTTAGTTCCTTCTTTCAAAATATGCATTTTGATAAAAAAATCGACATCGGGAATTAACTGCGAAAAGGCATTTAATTCGCCAAGTTTTATATCGGCTTGGCTTAATAAAAATTGGAGCTCGGCATTGTCTATTAGCCATTCTACATTAATCTTCGATGGCTCAAAGCTTTTATATTGATAACGCTGAATCGAGTTACCTGATTTGAAATTAGTAATGCTCATAATTTGTTTATAAATTGATTTAAAGCAACTATAAATATAATTACTTGTATTTCAAGTAGTTTTGTGCGATTATTATCATTTATAAATCAGAAATTGATTAAGACAAAAGGTATTAGGTTCCTGTTATTTCTCCAATTAAGAAAAAAGGTACCAGGTTCCTTTTATTTCTGATTGTTGAAATCCAAGCTGTTTTTATTTAGAAAATTAAAGAAATTAATGGCATTTTATTCGCAGTTTATTAGCATTAATTCTACCAATAATTTAAGTTAGTAAAAAAAACTTACCTCTGCCAATAATCACCCCAATCAACCGCTATCAAGTCGCTACCATTCACCCAAATGGCTTGAAGTTGGTTTTGTTGAAGCGAACTTTAGAAGTGAAAAAAATCGTGGTTATTTATTGGGCAATAAGTGGCGGGATTAATTGAATAATTTAAAAATAAAAAGTACATTAATATAATGATAATAACAAATTATGCCATTTCAATTTTTTAAACATTTTATAATTAATTAATAAGTTGAAACGGTATACGAACAGTAAAAATAATAAAGTAATATGAATCAATCTGCTCACAATAAATCAATATCCTTAATTTGGTCAATAGCAGACGATTGTTTGCGCGATGTATATGTAAGAGGAAAATATCTACCGATGCAATCCGCAGCGCTAAAAATTCCAGGCTATCCAAACCTTGAAGTTATTCCTGCAACACAATCTCTTGCAAAT